>RPQK01000085.1 GCA_003819755.1 Acidobacteriota bacterium
ACACGCTGCATCTAAACCTGTCCGCGCCGGTTCGTTTCCCGGATCGCTATGCCGACTACGCAGCGGTGTTCTCCAGAGCGCGCCGGGAAGGTGCGCTCTCCGGTTTCGCCCATGCAGGCCGCCAGCACTGGTCGTTTCACGCCGAGCGTGGGCTTTCGCTCCTGGCGCCTCTGGGCCTCGTGGATTTTGCCGAGATCGCGCAGATGGGCTACATAGGGCTCGAGCGGTGGTTTGATTTCCTGAATCTCGGCTTTCGACTCACCGCCATGGCCGGAAGCGACGTCCCCTGGGGCGGCACCCTCGGCAACACGAGGGTGTATGCGTACACGGGCCGGCCGTTCAGTCCCGAAGACTGGCTTGGGGCGGTCCGGCAAGGCCGGACATTTGTGACGACCGGACCAATGCTCCAGTTCACCGTCAATGGCGAGACTGCCGGCTCGCTGCTTCACCTGAATCGCGGGCAGAAGATCCACGTGTCAGCCAGAACCTGGGGCTGGGGACCGCAGCAGTCGGACACGATCGAGATCATCGTTTCCGGCGAAACGCTGCACACGGCCAGACGGCGAGAGGGCCAGGAGCCTTTGGCGGTCGACCTGGAGTTTCCCGCAACCCGGAGTGTCTGGGTCACGGCGCTGGCCCGAACCGCGTCTGGCGAACTGACGGATTTCCCGGCGTTCTTTCAGGGGGCAGTTTCGACTCCGGTCTACATCCAGGTTGAGGGAGACCCGTGGATCAATCGTCAATTGGTTTCGAAGCTCGTCGGGGAACGGTTGAAGGACCTGGTAGCCATCGAGGAGTGGCTGGGCGAGAATCGTACGGCGTCGCTGCGTGAGGCGATAGCACAAGCGCGCCAGTATTACCGATCGATCGGAGAGTAGAGGAGAGTAACCGGTCTAACCATGAAACACACGAAATACACGAAAGGGAATCGAGGCTTCTTTGGTGTATTTCGTGTGTTTCGTGGTTAGCAGTGAGGAGGCATGAATGTCTGAACTGACCAAAACGTCCACCCGAGCCTTGATGACTGATCCTGCATTCCGCGCAGGGCTCTTCCTCGTTCGGGCCGCTGTCGGTTGGCACCTTCTCTATGAAGGTCTGGCCAAACTCTTCACTCCTCACTGGTCGTCTGTCAGTTACCTGAAGGAATCGTACTGGCTCTTTTCCGGCCTCTTCCGGTGGCTTGCTTCCAACCCGTCCCGCCTGGGGGTCGTCGATTTCCTCAATGAGTGGGGACTGACGTTCATCGGACTCGCCCTGTTGGCAGGCTGCTTTACCAGGACAGCCGCGTTTTTCGGGGCTTTGTTGCTGGGCCTTTACTACCTGGCCCAGCCGCCACTAATCGGCTTCGAATCAAGCCTCGCGGAAGGCAGCTACCTGATAGTGAACAAGAACCTGATCGAAGCCCTTGTCCTTGGGTTATTCGTCCTGCTTCCACCAGGAAGCCTCTGGGGAATCGACCGCCTTCTTCCCCGGCTCACAGTGTTTAGGCTCACCGGGTTTAGACGATCTGGTGTCGCAGAAGATGCTCCGCGGCTCGCGGTCGATGAGAGCCCAGCGAGCCTCTCGGCCCGCTCGCTTCTCGAGCGTCGTGAACTGATCAAGTCTCTGGCAACCTTGCCGATTCTGGGTGTCTTTCTGTTGCAGTTGCTCAAGAAGAGGAGCCATGAAGAAGAACAGCTGAGGCGTTTTCAGGGTGTCGATGCCGTGACTTCGCCAACCATGAAGATCCTCCGCTTCGCTGATCTGAAAGAGTTGAAAGGGCAGGTGCCGAAAGGTCACATCGGCAACCAGGAAATAAGCCGCCTGATTTGCGGCGGCAACCTGGTCGCCGGGTTTGCACACGCGCGGGACCTCATCTACGTCTCACCGCTCTTGAAGACCTACTTTACGGACGACAAGGTCATAGAAACTTTGCGGCTGTGCGAGGCATGCGGGATAGACACGGCCATACTGAGGACGGACGAGCACACGATCCGGATCCTGGACAAGTACTGGAAAAGGGGAGGGACGATCAAGTGGCTGGCACAGGTTTACCCGAAGGAAGGGGATCTCACGGGAAATGCGCAGAAAGCGATCGACAATGGCGCTATCGGGGCGCTGGTTCAGGGAGGAATTGCCGACAAATTCATCCGGGACAACCGTTGGGAATGGCTCGAGAAAGCCGTCGCGCACATCAAGAAGAACCGCGTGCTGGCCGGTGTCGCCGCGCACTCCCTTCAGGTGCCGATCATTTGCGAGAGAAACGGATTGGATCTCGATTTTTACATGAAGACGCTGCACAGCGATGATTACTGGTCAGCCCATCCGCGAGAGAATCGACCCGAGTTCTCGGTGATCGGGGGTCTTCAGCGCGACCATAACCAGTACCATGACAACATGTGGTGCCTGAATCCCGGCGAAACTGTGGCTTTCATGGCAACCGTGCAAAAGCCGTGGATCGCGTACAAGATTCTGGCGGCCGGGTCCATTGCCCCGAAAGACGGGTTCAGTTATGCGTTTGAAAACGGGGCGGATTTCGCCTGTGTCGGCATGTTTGACTTTCAGGTGGTCGAAAACGCTAACACCGCCGTTGAAGTGCTTTCCCCAAGATTGAAGCGCAGCCGCCAGTGGTTTACATGAGCGGCGGCGAGCGCAGTTACTGAGGGCGCCGGACCAATCCGGCCTTCCTGGACCGTGCGTGGAGAAGCGAGATGAAGCGAGCCCTGACAGCGGGTCACACAACCCTGATATTTCTTGGTTTTATTTTCAGTAACGTCCTTTTTCTGCCTGCCGAAACGCCAGCCCAAAAGGCGCTTCCCCTAATTTTCCCCATCCCGCAGGAGACGGAACGGCGGAGCACGCGCCTGGAGATCAATACGAATGTCGAGATCCTGGTGCCGGAGGCGGCGAAAGAACACGACCTTTTTTTGGCGCGGATTCTGGCGGCCGATCTTACCGATCGCTTCCACGCGCCGATCAAGGTGAGAGCTGTTTCTCAGTTGCCTGACAAGGGCTCCTTCATTCTCCTCGGCTCGATCGCCAATCCTCTGGTGCAGCGGATGTTGGACCGCCGGCATTCGCCGCTGACAGCGGACGCCACCGCCCCGGAGGGCTACCTCCTCGAAGTGGACGAGCAGGTTGCGCTGGTCGCCGGGCGCGATGACCCGGGGGCCTTTTACGGGCTTCAGTCACTGCGCCAGCTCATCCGCCGGGATTCAAAAGGAACGTATATCTCCGGGGTCCGGATCAGAGACTTTCCCTACAAGCCTTTTCGTGGCGTAAAACTCTTCCTCCCGGGTCGCGATCATATCCCCTTTTTCAAGAGGTTCGTCAGCGACTTCATGGCGCTTTACAAGTACAACAAGCTGATCCTGGAGATGAACGCAGGAATGCGGCTCGAACGGCACCCGGAGCTGAACGAAGGCTGGATCGAGTTGGCGCGTAACCTCAACTACACCCGGAGGGATCGACCACTGGGCCCTGGCGCCCAATATCAGAACTCGGTTCATCACGATACCGCGGACGGAGGCGTGCTGGAACAGGAAGAGGTGGCGGACCTGGTCAAATACGCGCAGCAGTACCATATCGAGGTCATACCCGAGCTTCCATCCTTGACGCACAGCTATTACCTTCTGAGCCGCCATCGCGAGTTGGCTGAGGTCCAGACGGCCGAGTGGCCCGACACTTACTGTCCACTGAATCCGGGAAGCTACGAACTGCTGTTTGACGTCATGGACGAGTACATCAAGGTCATGGCCCCACGCATGGTGCATATCGGCCATGACGAGTGGCGAATGCCCGTGGACGCCTGTCCCAGGTGTAAGGACAAAGACAAAGGGGAGCTGTTCCTGCAGGACGTTGTCAAGATACACAACTACCTGAAGGGCAAAGGCGTAAAAACAGCATTGTGGGGAGACCATCTGGTCGAGGCGGTTCGAGGAAGCAGTCCGGTGCCGAAGACCAGCCCGACCGGTTACAAGTACCAGATCCCGGAGGCTGTTTCGCCCGAACAAATCGAGAAGGGCTTTCCCAAGGATATTCTCGTCATCAACTGGTTCTGGGATGATCGATCGGGGCCGGGCACGGAGGGTTGGGGCAAAAGAAACGATCTCGAACTGCAGAGGTTGGGGTTTCAACAGGTCTATGGAAACTTCAGGCCGCAGTTCCCAGATTGGGCGGGCAGGAGCAGCCAGACTGGCGTGCTCGGGGGAGCACCGTCCTGCTGGGCCGTTACCAGCGAATTCAGCCTCGGCAAGGACCGTCTCTCGGAATTCCTCGGTTGTGCAAACGTGCTTTGGTCCACGCACGAGCTCAGTCCCGTGGAGCTCTCTCGCACCGTTTCTGCGCGGACGTCCGAGGTGCGTCGAAACCTGAGCGGCCGCACGCTTCCGAGCGAGGAGGATAACGACATTGCGCCTCTGAGTATCGCAAAGCAGTTCGATCTCGCTTCGAAAGACCCGACCTTCGGAATCGACCTCAAGGGAATCACAACGGGCGTCGTTGTTTCAGGAAAGAAGACATTCAATGTGGAAGCACCTCCTTCTTCGCGCCTGCAGCCCGCACTTCTGGCCCGAGGATTGTCGGACAAGACCGCCGGCATAGAGGTGAGCCAAGATGCGAGCAGCGTTCTATTCCTTCAGGCTTGCGCAAAGCCCGCTTCCAACGACTGGGTCGATCGCTACGTCTATAACCCGGATGACACGGCCGATTTGGTCGGATGGTACGAAGTGCTTTACGAGGATGCTCTCGTCCTGACCGTGCCCCTTCGATATCGGGTCAACATACTGGAGTGGAATTGGGACCAGGCCAAGAGCCCGAGCAACTACTGTTACGAAGCTGACCTTGTGTGCTTCAGCGAGGAGGAAGGAAATCCGATTACCTTTTTCGCCTTCGAATGGCCCAACCCGAGGCCAGGGAAAGTCATCAAAGAAATCCGGTTGAAGGCGGCCAGGCAGTTTCGGAACACCAGGGATGAGGTGATTCCCGAAAACGGTGTGCTGCTGGCAGCGATCAGTATCGTCAAAAGGAGACCGACACCCTCACTTATTCCTCCAGCGTCGTCACTGCGAGGTCAGGACGACTTGCCTCCGAACAAATGAACCGGTAACTGCCAGGCCTGGTGGGTGTGGTGCTTGCGTCGGCGCAAGACCTCCCCTGCCCGGACTCTGGAGAGGCAGTGCTAATATCGTGTTGCGGAAATAGGTTGCTCTCCGCTTTGTGAGGTCGGTTAGGACTGACACCGGACGTAGGTCAACCTATCTGAAGCGTTCGGTTGCCGGAACCTTGACCTCGTCCGCCCCGTATTATCCGGGTAGACTAATCCTTAGAAAGACCACAAACAAGCCAGCGGTCTATGGGGAATCCAAATGGATACGCAGTCCAAGACCCGACAAGCTAAAGCGAGAGGACGAGACATCATCCTCGCAATCGTGGAGAACATGCAGGAGGCGCTCGAGCCTCTGCTCTACTCGATTGTCGCTCCCAGCCGGTTTGACGTGTACGTGCACGAAGACGATTACGATCGCATTATCGGCATTCTCGACCGTATTCGCAGCGAATCAAAACGAGCGCTGGATGCCCGAGTCAAGCAAATGAACTCGAAGCCTCTCTTCGGTCGCGATCCAATCAAGGTGGAACCCGCCGACGGCGACTGGTTCGTTCGCGTGCTCAAGGCCGAAGAGGAGAATTTCGAGCCGGGCGACATTCTCGTCGACTCAGCTCTTACGATGCCAGTGCGCCCGGAATTCGGAGTCGGCGCAAAAACCCAACGGGTCGTGACGGTGCGATCCCGGGGGGAGAGTCGCCGAATCAGGAATTACGTCGAGGAAGCGCGGGCTGCCGAGCCACGGTTCGCAAGGTTCAACTACAAGGACCGTAACGGACAGCGACGCGAGGTCTTCATGACCAAGAAAGACGTTTTGGTTGGGAGGGGTGGCGAGAACATTCCCTGCGACCTTGAACTGACCTGCGTCGAGGACGTTTCCCGCTCCCATTTCTACCTTCGGGTGGACGAAGAAAAAGGCCGGGAATTCTGGATTCAGGATGTGAGCAAGTTCGGAACGGCGGTCAACGGCAGGAAACTGGAAAAGGGTCAATGGACTCTGCTGCCGGCAAAGGCAGTGATCAGACTCGCCGAAAAAGTGGATCTGGAGTTTGAGGCCCTATGAACTGGCTGTACTGGCTTCGTTTTCTGTTCGTAGCCGGATTGGCGAGTACCGTGATCCTCATCTTCTTAATGATCAGGACAGGCGGCCAACCAGGTCAGAGGAAATCTGCACGCAGCCAAAGCAAGGACCTGTGAGAATACGAGCATACGCACATTCTCATCCCGGCCGTGAACGTTCCCGCAACGAAGACCGCGTTTACTGCGACGAGCGTAAGCGCGTGTTCGTCGTCGTTGATGGAATGGGAGGCCAGGCCGCCGGGGAAAAGGCAGCCGACGAGGCGATGGCCGCCATAAAGCGCAGGCTGCAAGAGAAAACCGGCGAAGTTGAGCGGCGCATCCGAGAGGCAATCTGGTATGCCAACGAGGAGGTCATGCGCCTGGCCTCCACCCGCGACGAATGGAAGGGGATGGGTTGCGTGGTCACGGTTGCAGTCATCGAAGATGGCGACCTGTTCATCGGGCATGTTGGAGACACGCGGCTTTACGAGATTCGAGACGGAAGCATCCGGAAGGTTACCCACGATCATTCCCCTGTCGGCATAAGCGAAGATGCCGGGGAGATCGGCGAGCTGGAGGCGATGCGCCACCCCCGCAGAAACGAAGTCTATCGAGACATCGGTTCTGCCAAACATGAGTTGTATGACGACGGTTTCATAGAATTCGTGCGGCGTCCGTTCTATTCGGACGGGGCCCTGGTCCTCTGCTCGGATGGACTTAGCGACATGATCACCGCCGACGAGATCCGGGCTTGCGTCGAGAAGTTCGCAGACGACGGGCGAAATGCCGCCTCCGAATTGGTCAATCTTGCCAACGAAAAGGGAGGCAAGGATAACGTTTCGGTGATCGTTGTGACGGGCGAGGACTTCCCGACAAGGGCTGGTTTCAAACCCTTCGGAAGAGAGCCGGACGGGAAAACGGCCGGGGCAGCGGAACAACGGCCTGAGGCCAGAAGGCTCTCGACACCCGGCTTTCTCAGAACTGCCGCTTTCTTCCTTGCCGGCATGGCTCTCGGAATTGCGTTGCTTGCCCTGGTACTCACTTTCTGGCCGGCTGGTGTGGAGCCGCCGACCAGTCCGCCTGCCGAGACTCCTGAGAGTTTTGCGCTTATCCGGGTCGGCAAAGGGCGTTCCCTGGACACGATCCAACGGGGCCTGCTGGAGGCGAAGGCCGGGGATGCAATAGAAGTGGATCCAGGAGTCTATGAAGGGCCGATCGAGCTGAAAGACGGCGTCAGGGTGCTAGCCCGGGAGCCCGGCACGGCCATCATCGAGGCGGAGGATTACCTTGCCAATCAGTCAGCCGCGGTGCGAGGACAAAGCCTCCAGTCGAGTTCCCTCGAGGGGTTCGTCATCCGGGGGAAGAAGGGGCGAAAGCTGGCCATGGGAATCCGACTGATAAGCTGTAAGGCGGCGATCCTCGACACGGAAGTGACAGACACCTATCTGATTGGTCTGTGGCTGGAAGGTGACAGCCAGGCTTCGCTGGTTGGGAACCGCATTCACGACAATTCCGGGAAAGGTCTGGTCGTGGAGGGACGCTCCCGAGTCGCATTGAACGAGATCGAGAAGAATGTCGTAGGAATAGAAATTGGACCGGATAATGGGGCTCTTAAGATCAGCGGCAATATTGTTCGAGATAACAAGGCGGGCTTCCTCGTCCCAAGCCGGGAGTGGAAGGCAAAGGTCGAGCACGAGAACGTCGTAATCCGCAACAAGACAGAGGTTCGACGGACTGAGGAAGTGACCGCGCCAAGGAGACAAGCGCCCGAGTAGGTTGAGACCCCGGGCTCTGCCTCGCCGGTAGCGCTTTTTACGCCAAAGGCGTTACGTAGCAAAGCCCCGGGTTGGCCGCGTCTTTTGCGGCCTACCCGGGGTAAAAGTACCGGAAACTCCCAAACCTGAAGGGGTTGCGTACCCAGCACCTACGCAACCCCTTCAGGGTTGGGGGCCACGCTCTCTTTAACCCAGGGTAGGCCGCAAAAGACCGCGGCTAACCCTGGGCTTTGCTACGTGACTCCCTTGGGGTCATGTAGGACGAGCAAAAACGAATGCCAGAGGCCGGTACGATTCTCCCGCAAATCGGACACTTCCGTATTGAGAAGAAGCTCGCACGCGGAGGCTTCGGGGACGTCTACCGGGCTCTGAACACGAAAGAGAACCGGACCGTCGCCCTGAAACTGCTGGAACACGACCTGACCGATCCGGTCGTCATGGAGGCCGAGAAGTTCGGAACCGCACTGCAGACACACCTGTGCCGGATTGAACCTCGGGTAGTTACGGTGCACGACTCAGGCGACCTCGATGGATACTTCTTCGTGGAGATGGCCTATGTCGACGGGAAGGACCTGAGCAAACTTCTCACGAGAGAAGGGCGTTTTGATCCCGCACGAGCCGCCGCAATAATTGCCGAACTGTGCGTTGCGCTGGCCTCGGCACATAGCTTTCCCCTCGAGGTCGATGGAAGGCAGCTGCGGGCGATATGTCACGGTGATATCAAGCCGAATAACATCCTTCTTGAACAGAACGACCAGCTGCATGTCGTCGATTTCGGAACCGCCAAAGGCCTGACCCTTACACGCAGGCAAACGAGCAACTCAATAGGGAGCGTCGAGTATTTTTCGCCGGAACGCCTGAGAACCGGACAGGTCGACGAGATGAGCGACTTATGGGCCGTGGCCGTGGTGTTATTCGAGTTGATCGAGGGGCACCGACCGTTCGAGGCCGCTACTCCCGAGAGGTTGGAGCAGCGCATTCAATCAGGCGTCGATCCTCAAGAATTCTCGACTTCCAGCGCTCCGGCTTTGTCCGACGTGCTTCACAAGTCCCTTCACCGAGATCCATCCCGCCGCTACCAGTCGGCGAGGGAGTTCGAGGCAGACCTGCGGAGATTTCTCGCGGCGGAGCAGACGGAGGCCAGCAAACTCTTGGCCGATGAGCCCGGGGAAGGAGCAGTCTCGCGTTCAGCCGCTTGGGGCGCTGAAACCAGGAGGACCGAGGTTCCCTCGTCAACGGTAAGGACCGGACCTTCTCCTTCAACGGTTAGAGGTCAGCCTTCCATGTCGGCGGTGAGAACGTGGGGCCCCGGATGGAGTCGGGCCATGTCCATCGTCGCCCGTCCGCGAAACTGGGCTCTCGCGGTTTTCGGGGTCTGCGCTCTACTCCTGCTGGGGGAAGCGTCAAGTTGTCCAGGGGCAATGAATTTGAGGAAGAAGGCCGCAGCCAGGGAGATAGCCGCCAAGGACGTGTGGACTGACTTTCAACGTGTCAGGAACAGGAGCATCTTAGGCGTGACGCCCTGGCTTGCCGGTTATTCAGTCCGGTCCGTGGTGCTGGAAGACTGCGCGGCTACGATTGATGACTTCCGGACCGGGGACAATCCGAAACTCCACAAGGCGGATTGGGTCAGATGCGAGACGAACACTCGTAACTGGCTGACGTGGATTGGACGCGATAGCGAAGCAACAGCAGTGCACGCATACAGCCTCGCACACGTGGCCCGAATCTCCGGGCAATACCATAAAGCGATCGAAAATTACCAACTGGCGGCGCGTTCGAACAAGCGATGGCCCGATCCGTACCTGGGCATGGCTCGCGTTTATTTTTACGGTCTCCGGGACGTTGAACGTGGGCGGGAGGCCCTCGAAGAAGCCGAAGGCCGAGGGTTTACGCTGGGGCGGAGAGAGCAGGCGCAAATAGCCGATGGCTACCGCATTCGGGGGATCCGGGAACAGAAATCCGCTGAGGCCCTTGAGGGGGAAAGCAAGAAGGCACAGTTGTCGAAGGCCAATGAGGACTTCGAGTCGGCGATCGAACATTACCTTCCGATCGTCGGTTGGGGCGACGTCGTTGTCAATTTACGCGATTGCGAGCGCAGGACCCGCCAGGTCAAGGACCAGATTGACCGGCTGGACGAGGAAAGCGGTGGCTGGAGGTGGCCGTGGTAGTCACGAAGAGCACCGCCGCCCAGCGAAGCTTCCGGCAAGTTCCGGCAACAGGTGCGCAGCCGCGACGGATAGAAGCCGTACTGCTGGTGGCCGGGACACTGTTGTTGGCCCTGGGCGTTTGCCTCAGCTACATCGCCATGGCGGGGCGGGTGAAGGCCGAAGCGAAGGCAAGACCGACGCTCCTCAACCTTAACAGCAAGCCCGAAGCGCAACGACTCGCTCCCCTGTTGACCTCCTTCCAGACCAGAGCTGATCGTCAATTCGCCGCGGACCTGATTGCCGGCCACCTGCAAAGTAATCCCATCTCGAGTGTTTCCGCCCTGACCAGCTTGCGGGCCGATGCTGACCTTGTCAGACAGACGCGGGGCCTGGTCGATTTCCGTTTGCGCCTCGGTCACCTGCCCAAGGGCGCGGAAACTGTCCCGCTAATGACTGCGCGAGACATTCGGGCGGTGCGGGCAGGTCTCTGCGTGCGTGAGCTGGCCGATTTTCGATGGCTGCTCGCCGGGGCAGCTCTCTCCCTGATCCTCTGCTTCTGGGTCATACACGCCGTCTGGGTCTCCAGGTGGTTCACGGGCGATCAGATCTTGCTGCCCGTTCTTCTCATGCTGACTGCCGTGGCGTTCCTTTTAATGGCCACACTGCGCGATCCGCTTCGCGACCGGCTCCTGTTCCCCGACTTCGCGGTCGGAGTTGCTTTCGGATGCCTCGTTCTACTGGTTTCGAGTTTCGCGAACCTGGACCGACCTGTTCTCACGCGACTGGCTTACGTACCCCTGGCGCTGGCCGTTGTCACATCTCTTGTTCTTATCGCCTTTGGCTATGGGCCAGGCCAGAGTGACGCAAAGGTTAACCTCGAGCTCGGTGGTGTCACCGTGCAACCCGCGGAGCTGATCAAACTCCTGTTCCTACTGTTTCTTGCCGGCTACTTTTCAAGCAGGTGGGAGCTCCTTCGCGAACTGAGCGAAAAGCGCCGAAATCTTCCGCGGATACTGCAGAAGTTCCCGGTTCCCAGCTACCGGCACGGCCTCCCCGTGCTGGCCGGTGTCATCCTGGCGGTCCTTCTCTTTATTGGACAAGGGGACATGGGGCCGGCACTCGTGCTTTCCTTTGTCTTTTTTACGGTGTGGGGTATAGCGCGCCGGAGAACGCTTGGCGTTCTTGTGGGTTGCTCTCTCGTCCTGGCTTCGTTTCTCGCCTGTTACATGGTGGATTTTCCGAGAACGGTTGCGGCACGTGTGGGGATCGCGCTGTCCCCCTGGGATAACTTCGTACGGCCGGGAGGCGACCACATCGCACAGTCGCTATGGACCTTCGCCGCCGGAGGAGCGGTCGGCACAGGGCTCGGCCTCGCAGAGCGCCAACAGGCGCCGGCCGCGCACACCGACCTGGTTCTCGCCGTTGCAGGAGAACAGTTGGGATTCATCGGCCTGGCGGCGCTCCTGGCGCTTTACGCAGTGCTGATCCACCGAACGCTCAAGGTTGCCAGGTCTGCCGGCGAGTACGGCTTCTTCCTGGCACTGGGCGTCACGCTCCTGACCGCCTATCAGGTCCTCTTGATTTCCGCCGGAATACTAGGCGTCGCCCCGCTGTCCGGTGTTGTCACTCCGTTTTTGAACTACGGGAAATCCTCGACTGTTGCGAACTTCCTGATGTACGGGTTGATTGCAGGCCTGTCCAGGCAGTCTCGCCCGGGCGCCCGTGATCAAGCCTTTGGAAGCGGCGTGAGGAAACTCCAGTACATCCTTTGCCTGGTCGCTTCGATCATTGTCGCCAAGGCCTTTTATGTTCAAGTCTGGGAGGCCGACGAAGCGATGCTGAAGCCGGCTCTGGTCGTGCACGCCGACGGTCACAGGAACTTTGTCTACAATCCTCGCATCAGATCGGCGATAGCGACCATACCGAGGGGGACAATCTACGACAGCGCCGCCTTGCCTCTCGCCACTGTCCACCCTGAGGAGCTCCTGGCCAACAGGCAAGCCTACGAGAGCCTTGGTTTGGATCTTGAGCCTGTCCTTCGCGCCCGCGGCGAAAGACTTTATCCCATGGGCGAGGTGATGTTTCACGTTCTCGGCGACGATCGGACTCGTCTGAACTGGGCCGCCCGCAATACCTCCTTCATCGAGCGCGACGAGAACGTCCGTCTTCAGGGGTTCAACGACCACGCGAGGCTGATCAAAGTGAAAGATACCAGCGACGGAAAGGAACGCGTGGTCTTCAAACGCGACTACCGGGAATTGTCGAATTTCGTGAAGCATTACGCCTGGCCGGAACACCCGGAGGTGAAGCGGGTGCTGGGTCGAGATCGAAATGTCCGGCTAACCGTGACCGGGCGTTTGCAGGCGCGCGCAGCCGCAATTCTCGAGAAAGCCGTCAAAGACGCGGCAGTCGAGAAAGGGGCGATCGTCGTAGTGGATCCGGAAACCGGCGCCCTGCTGGCGTCGACGACCTACCCGTTCAAAGGGGCCATGAGCGATACGGAGCATGTGAACGAAGACGAGAAAGACGCACCCTACCTACTCGACCGCGCGCGCTACGGCACCTACCCGCCGGGCTCCTCATTCAAGCTGGTCACTGCCGGAGCGGCGCTCCTGAGGGGCAGTCAGGTTGACACCACCTATACCTGTAGACGCCTCCCGGACGGTCGCGTTGGCAACTGGGTCAGAGGCTGGGGGAGGCCCATCCGCGATGATATTCAGGACAAATCCCCGCACGGGGCCCTGGACATGAGGAAGGGCCTCGTGGTCTCGTGCAACGCCTATTTCGCCCAGCTGGGAACTTACGTCGTGGGCGCGGAAGCTTTGCGGCGCACCGCAGACCAGTTTGGAATACGAACGGCTGCGCCCAATACCGCCGTTCAGCTCAGGGATTCACTTCCCCAGGCTTCCTACGGGCAGGGGCAGGTCACCGCTTCTCCACTCCAAATGGCTAGAGTCGCGGCGACCATCGCCAACGGCGGTGTCTTTCGACCGACGCACTGGATCGAGGGCTCTACCAATGAAGCCCGGCGGGTGTTTGATGTAGCGACCGCCCGGCAACTGGGTGAATTCATGCGGGGGGTCGTCCTGCAGGGTACTGGCCGCCGGCTGAGCACATTGACCATTCCGATTGCAGGCAAAACAGGCACCGCCGAGCGGAGGAATGCCAGATCGCACGCCTGGTTTGTGGGCTTCGCGCCGTACGGGCCTGCAGAGAAACGCATCGCGTTCGCCGTGCTTCTCGAAGGCGCTGGATACGGCGGTCAATCCGCGACTGCTGCTGCGGGCGGACTGGTCGAGGCAATCGCCGAACTGGGGCTTGTCGAACGGTGAGGGATCGCTGATGTGGGACAAAGTCAGACGAGCGGCAAGAAAAGCCGAAGATATCATTCATAAACGAATCGACTCCCTTTTCCCGCAGGACCCTGCCTCCCTGCTCGAGCTGAGACACCAGATCCTCGAGAACGTGGAGGACAACATCGAGTTTGATCGGGGAGGCGCATCGTTCCCGTACGATGAGATCAGGATCTCCTTCCTTCAAGCGGATGAGGATCAGCGCGACGTCCTCAACCGGGCGTTTGTGGAAGAGCGCCCCATCAGGAACGACATCGTCGCGCTGCTTCACACGCATCAATGCCGGATAGCGTCAGAACCAGTCGTGGTCGTTCAGTTTATGAGTGAGGACCAGATGGCCGGGACCAGTCCTTTTCGGATCGATTTCTCAAGGAGACCGCGCGAAGCGGGCAGGACGCTTGCGGCCAGGCATGAACCCCAGCCGGCGGCGATGCTCACGGTGCTGAAGGGTGCCGCCGATCCCATAGTCCTTAACGTCAGGAAGAAGAGGACGCGTATTGGCCGGGTGAAGGAGCTCTTTGATCTCGAGGGAGCCATCGCGAGGCGCAATGACCTGACTTTCGCGGACAACGACGATGAGGTGAACGCGACCGTGGGTCGCGCGCATGCGACGATTGTTTTCGATGGCGGGACTCGTGACTTCCGTGTAGTGGACGAAACCAGTCGGTTTGGAACCAGGATTTTCAGGGATGACCGAACCATCAACGTGCTGCCGGGCGGCCGGGGAATCACGCTGAGGGATGGGGATGAGATCTATTTCGGCCGAGCGTGTGTCAGGTTTGAAACGCCAGGAGGTGATAAAGCACAGAACTGAGCGCGGCCCTCGCATCGGCTATTGATAGTTGAGTGCACTTGTCTGCTCGGTTATCCTTACAGTCAACTACCTTCATGATTGGCCAATCGATCACTCACTACAGGGTCACATCGAAACTCGGCCAGGGCGGGATGGGTGAAGTATATCGGGCCACGGACACCCGGCTCAACCGCCAGGTGGCCCTGAAGGTCCTGCCGGAGGTCTTTGCCAGGGATGAGGAACGCATGGCGCGTTTCGAGCGTGAAGCCCGGGTGCTCGCCTCGTTGAATCATCCGAATATCGCCTCAATCTACGGATTGGAGGAGTCCAACGGGACCCGTGTCCTGGTCATGGAACTGGTGGAAGGAGACGATCTGGCGGATCGAATCGCCAGCGGACCGATTCCCCAGGAAGAGGCGCTGCCGATTGCCCTGCAGATCGCCGAAGCTCTGGAGAACGCCCATGAGAAGGGAATTGTCCACCGGGACCTGAAACCAGCCAACGTAAAGGTCACTTCGGATGGTGTGGTCAAAGTGCTCGACTTCGGCTTGGCCAAGGCGCTCGAGCCCGCTCAGGTGTCCACAGACCCGAGTTCCGGGGATCTGGCCGACTCTCCTACGCTGGCCGTGGCGGCGACCGCCCCCGGGGTGATCCTGGGAACCGCGGCCTATATGTCGCCGGAACAGGCCCGGGGCAAGCCGGTGGACAAGCGTTCCGATATCTGGTCATTCGGAGTCCTGCTGTGGGAGATGCTGACCGGGCAATCGCTCTTTAATGGCGAGACGGCCACCGATGTGCTGGCGCAGGTCATGACGAAGGAGATCA
>RPQK01000086.1 GCA_003819755.1 Acidobacteriota bacterium
ACGCGCCGGACTCTGGAGAGTCCGGCCACGATAAAAGCCCGTCGACACGCTTGATTTTTTCACACCTTCTCAGCGGTCAGCGTTCACCGTTCGGGGTTTCTGACCCGTGAACGGCGAACGGTGAACGGCGAACGGTGAACGGTGAACGGTCCCCTGTAATTCCTGGATCATTCCCCTCTTTCAGCTAGCTTCCAACCTGCCCCTTTGGCATTCTTGTCGCCGACATGAACGAACAGCGCGGAAACTGGAGCTACGTCGTGCGGGTGTGCCTGGTCGCGACCCTTGGCGGGTTGCTGTTCGGCTACGACACGGCCGTTATAGCGGGGGCGATCGGTTTTCTTCAGAAGAAGTTCGCGTTGGGCCCGGCCATGGAGGGGTGGGCCGCCTCCTGCGCCCTGCTCGGGTGTGTAATCGGCGTAACCATCTCCGGCGCTTTCAGCGACCGGTTTGGCCGTAAGCGGCTCCTCGTGTTGTCCGGCGCACTCTTTGCCGCCTCGGCGATCGGCACGGCACTTCCTCCCAATCTGACCTGGTTTGTGATCTTCCGAACGATCGGCGGAATCGGAGTCGGGGCGGCCTCGATGGCGGCACCCATGTACATCGCCGAGATTGCCCCGGCCCGCATGCGCGGCCGAATGGTGTCGGTCAATCAGCTCGCGATAGTCACCGGAATGCTGATCATTTACTTCGTCAATTACTTCATCGCCCGGGGCGGCGACGAGGCGTGGAACGTCGAGTACGGCTGGCGGTGGATGTTCGCCTCCGGCTTGTTCCCTTCCCTGGTTTTTCTCGGGCTGTTGATCAGCGTTCCTGAAAGCCCTCGTTGGCTGGCGGAACATCGACGAAGAGGCGAGGCGCTCGGCATCCTCACGCGTGTGAACGGGGCGGCCGCCGCTGAACGTGAACTGGCTGAGATCGAAGCCGCAGCCGCGGTCGAGAGCTCGACACTCTCCCAGTTCGTTCGATCCGGGCCGGCCGCCGTCCTCGTCATCGGGATAAGCCTCGCCATTCTTCAGCAAGTGACCGGCATCAACGTCTTCCTTTACTACGGCCCCGAGATTTTCAAGAAACTCGGTTCCGGGACTGATGTCGCTTTGCTTCAGACTCTGACCGTGGGCGCTGTCAACCTGGTGTTCACGGTCATCGCGATCTATACCGTCGATCGCTGGGGCCGGAAGCCGCTCATGCTGCTCGGCGCCTCAGGCATGGGAATTTGCCTCTTCGCAATGGGCGGTGTCTCCTATGCCGGCCGAACCGAACTCTGGGTCCTGCTGCTGATCCTCGGCTACATCGCCTGCTTTGCCTTGTCCATCGGTCCCGTCACCTGGGTGATCCTTTCGGAGATCTTTCCGACGAAGATCCGCGGCCGCGCCCTGGGGCTGGCCACCTTCTGCCTCTGGACGGCAAACTTTATCGTGTCACAGACCTTCCCCATCCTCAACGAGAACGCCTGGCTGGTCGCCACGTTCCGTCAGGCCTTCCCGTTCTGGGTCTATGGAGCGCTCTGCGTCGTGGAGATTCTGTTCGTTTGGCGGATGGTCCCCGAGACAAAGGGCAAATCGCTCGAGGAAATTGAGCGCATGTGGTGACGGCTCAAAGGCTGACAGCTGACAGCTGACGGCTGACAGGACGACCCGCTCTGCCGCCGCTGACCAATCTGACTGCAAGCCGTCAGCTTGTCAGCCGTCAGCTTTTTGTCAGCTGTCAGCTTGTCAGCCGTCAGCTTGTCAGCCGTCATCAGAAATCCGCCTTGGCCGCCCCTGCTAATACCCTCCCCCTCTCGCCCGTCTTACCATCAGTGAAACATCCCCGACTGGAACGGTGTCTAAGAGTCATGGCAAGATTAATGCAACCTTTTCGCCCCTCCTTCCGTTATTGATCTTATCGGGGGACACGTTGAACTTCCTGCTCATCGATTCCGTTCTTGGCGCTATGGGGTTGCTCAAGGGAGAAGAAATATGAGACTTCGAATCAAGGTTTACGGATTCCTGGCTTTGGTGGTGCTGCTTGCCGTCGGTGGCTATTTCGGATACCAGATGAGGTCCGGGACGGCCCAGGCCGCCAACAAGGCAGCCGAACCTGCCAAGAAGCAGGGCCAGGATGCGGTACCGGTCGAGCTGGCGAAAGCAGTCTCAGGACAAATCTCCTCCTACCTGGTTTCTACGACGAACCTTCGCGCACTGCGTGAGGTCGCCGTTGCCAGCCAGACTGAGGGAATTGTAAAGAGTGTCGACGCCGAAGACGGCGATGCGGTGAAGGCCAATCAGGTGCTTTGCCGCCTGGACGACACTCAGCTCAAAATCCGCCTGCAGACGGCGGAACAGAGACTGGCCCAAGCCAAGCTGCAGCTGGAAAAAGGGCGGGTCAGGCAGGAGAAGACCGAAGCGCAGATCAAGAATGGTCGGGAAGATCTGCAGCGGTATACAAAGCTCTATGACGAGAAGCTCGTCAGCGAACGCGATGTCGCGCTTCTTAAATACAAAATCGAAGAGCTCGAACACGACCAGCGCGTATCGAATTCCGAGACCCGCGAGCTGACGCACCGGGTCGAGGAGTTGGAAGCGGAAATCGCCCAGGTGAATCTCGAGATTGCGCGAACACAGATCCGGGCTCCGTTCAGCGGGTACATCATCGAGCGAAGCGTTAACCTGGGGCAGATCGTCCGCAACCTCGAATCCATGTTCAAGCTGAGTGATTTCTCTCCCCTTTTCGCCGACGTCCATCTGGCCGAGGCTGAAGCCGGACAGGTGAAACCCAACCAGGCGGCGATCATCAGGCTCGGCTCCAATCTCTCGGACCAAGTGACGGCTCACGTCGCCAGAATCAGCCCGGTAGTGGACCAGTCAAGCGGGACCGTAAAAGTGACAGTCGAGATGCAGAACGCCCAGGGTGGATTCAAGCCCGGCGCCTTCGTCCGCGTCGAGATTAAGACTGACACACGACAGAACGCGGTTCTGATCCCCAAGAAGGCCATCATGGAGGAAGACGGTCAGCATTTCGTGTACGTCGCCAACAAGGACAACGCCAACCGGGTTCAGGTGAATCTCGGCTACCAACGTGAAGACAAGGTCGAGGTGCTGCGCGGTCTGCAGGTTGGCCAGCAGGTCGTCATAGCCGGACAAGGCGCCCTTAAGAAAGGCTCCAAGATCCGGGTCATCCAAAGCTAAAGGATGAAGGATGAAGGAAGAAGGATGAAGGCGGAGACTGGCTGCCTGCTTCACCCTTCTTTCTTCATCCTTCATTCATCCTTCATCCTTTGCTTTCAGAGGGCTTCCGATGAACATCACAAGGGCCGCAATCTACCGTCCTGTCACGGTTTCAATGTTCGTGGTGGCGTTCATGCTGTTCGGATTAGTCTCCCTTGACCGCCTGTCGCTGAACCTGCTCCCGGACATCTCCTACCCCTCGCTGACGGTCCAGACGGACTACGAAGATGCCGCTCCGGAGGAAGTCGAGAGTCTGATCACCCGGCCTGTTGAAGAAGCGGTTGGAGTGGTTCCCGGTTTGACTCGCCTGACCTCGGTTTCGCGTTCCGGCCAGTCTGAGGTCATTCTCGAGTTCAGCTGGGATACAAAGATGGACTTCGCGAGCTTGGAAGTCCGCGAGAAGCTCGACTTTGTTCAGCTTCCCCGGGATGCGGAAAAGCCCGTGATCCTGCGCTTCGACCCGTCGCACGACCCCATCCTGCGTATGCGCCTCTACGGCGATCTCAGCCTGAGCCAGCTCCGCTATGCGGGCGACAAGGACCTCAGGAAGGAGCTCGAATCAACCGACGGGGTGGCGGCGCTGAAGATCATCGGAGGCCTGGAGGAAGAGATCCAGGTCCAGATCGACGAGAAGAAACTCGCCGAGTTGGGCATCCCGATCACCGAGGTCACCCAGGTGCTCGGCCAGGAGAACCAAAACCAGGCGGCCGGCAGTCTCTACGACCTTGATGCCAACTACCTGGTCAGGATGCTGAACCAGTTCGAGTCGGTCGACGAGATCCGCGACATAATTATCAGGAATCAGAACGGCAGGCGGGTCGTTCTCGGTGACGTTGCGAAGGTGTGGCGGGGCAGCAAAGAACGGGACGTTATCGCGCGGATCAACGGGAAGGAAAGCGTCGAAATTGCCATCTACAAGGAAGGCGATGCCAACACCGTGACCGTGGCCCGAGCGGTCGAATCCCGGCTCAAAGCGCTGAAGGCGGGCAACCGCTTCCCGAAAGGCGTCGAGTACGAAGTCGTGTTCAACCAGGCGGACTTCATCGAAAACGCCGTCGATGATGTCCTCTCGTCTGCCATGATCGGCGGCCTCCTTGCCACCATCATTCTCTTCCTGTTTCTACGTGATCTCCGCAGCACGATCAGCATCGGGCTCGCCATTCCGGTCTCCATCATGGTGACCTTCGCATTGATGTACCAGACCGACATCAGTCTGAACATCATGTCCCTGGGTGGTGTCGCCCTCGGGGTAGGAATGCTGGTCGATAATTCGATTGTCGTTTTGGAATCGATCCACCGCCACCGAAAGCCGGGGGTCCCCCTCGTTGAGGCCGTTTCGAAGGGCGCCAACGAAGTTGGTATGGCGGTCACCGCTTCCACTCTCACGACCGTCGCCGTGTTTGTCCCACTGATCTTCGTGGAGGGTATCGCCGGCCAGCTGTTCAAGGACCAGGCCCTTACGATCACTTATTCACTTCTGGCCTCGCTCCTTGTTGCGCTCACTTTTCTACCGGTCGTGCTCGGCATGCACCTGAAAAAGGCCAGCGAGCAGCCTGCCGTTTCGACCGTACGGGGAGAGCGGCAGTATAGCCAGAGAAAACCGATTCGCGCGATTCAGAAGGTCGCCTTCCCGGTCGCAGGTTTTCTGCGCCGCTCCTTTCGGTTCGTCTTCTCCAGTGTCGCCACCACTGTCGTGGCTGACATCCGGCGTCTGGTGCGGGCCTTGGGGCGGGTCACCCTGATCGTGATCAACCCGGCGCTTAATCTCTTTTCGTCAGGTATCGACCGCCTCACCATCTACTACCCAAGGCTTTTAAACTGGTCCCTGGATAACAAGCCGGTGGTCGTGGCCGTGACTCTGGCGATGGTTGTGGCTGCGGCCGCCCTTTCGCTCCGCCTGGGCGCGGAACTGATCCCTTCCCTGACACAGGGCGAATTTACTTTCGAGATCAAATTACCGGAGGGCAAGGCCCTTCCTCAGACGGACCGGACTGTGCAGGCGGTCGAGAAGAGGGTTGCGACGTACCCGGAGATCAAGACAGTCTTTTCGAGTGTCGGAGGGAGCACCAAGAACCAATTTGCGACCAATTCGTTCGAAGAGAACTACGGGCAGCTTTACGTGGTTATGAAGGATCGGACGGACAAGGTTGCCGAAGAACGTGTAATCAACCGGACGAGGGACGAGATCGCATCCTTTCCTGAAGTGACCTACACCTTCAGCCGTCCAACGCTCTTCAGCTTTAAGACTCCCGTGGAGGTCGAGGTTTACTCTTTCGATCTCGAAGACATGCGACAGGCAGCCGAGCGGATCGCTGCGGGCATGGCCGGAATCCCGGGGTTGAAGGACATCCAAACGACCACTCAACTCGGGAACCCGGAGATCCACGTCGTGTTCGACCGGGACCGCCTGACCCGCATGGGTCTCGACGAGACTCAGATCTCGAACGGACTCCGTAACAAGATCAGAGGCGACGTGGCCACCCGGTACCGCGAGGAGGACAGGCAAATCGACATCCTGGTTCGAACCGATGAATCGGACCGCAAGACAGTCGAAAGTATCGAAAACATGGTCGTGAATGTCGCAACTCTGCCCGGAACGACCACTGCCCAGCCCGCGGCCGGAGACCAGCAGGCGCAAGAGCGGACGCCCGCAAACCGGCAACAGGTCGCTCCTAGCATTCCCATCCGGCTTGCTTCCGTCGCGGATGTCAGGCTGGAACGAGGGCCAAGCGAAATCCGACGGATTAGGTCTCAGCGGGCCGCTGTCGTGTCGGCGAATCTAACGGGACACGATCTGAACAGCGTGGCCGAAGAAGTCAAGGCTCTGCTGCGAGATCTGCGAGGTGAACTGCCGGCCAACACGACCGCCAACATCGCCGGCCAAAACGAAGAACTAAGCACGGCCTACAACAGCCTGATCTTCGCCCTCGGGCTCGCGATCTTCCTGGTCTACCTCGTCATGGCCTCGCAATTCGAGTCGTTGCTCCACCCGTTCGTCATCCTGTTCACGGTTCCGCTCGCCTTGGTGGGCGTCGTGTTTTCACTCTGGATCACGGGAACGACGGTCAATGTGATGGTATTCCTGGGGGTCATTATCCTGGCCGGAATCGTGGTGAACAACGCGATCGTGCTGATCGATTACACGAATCAGTTGCGGCAGCAGGGTTACTCCAAGCGGCGGGCGCTGCTGGAGGCGGGCGAAGTACGGCTCCGGCCGATCTTGATGACGACGCTGACAACCGTGCTGGGCTTGATCCCGATGGCCCTGAGCTGGGGCGAAGGAGCTGAAGTCCGAGCCCCGATGGCCATCACCGTGATGGGCGGCCTGAGCTTCTCAACCCTGCTGACACTCGTTCTGATTCCAGTAGTTTACGAGTACCTGGATAGGAAAGAGTACGCGGTCGAAACGGCCGAAGCGCCAAGCGGCGAAGGCCTGCAGCCGGCAGCAGGCAAGTAAATGGGTGACAAGATGACAAGGTGACATTCAGCGGCGGTTGAGTGACTCGCCACAAAACGGCGAGTCACTCAACCGCCGCTGAATGTCACCTTGTCACCCTGTCAGGCGTAGGGGGTTTTATGGCGGGCAACGAAGAAAACAACAACCATGTGATGGACGAGAAGGGACACGGGTTCCGGCTGGCTGGTTTTTCCATCCGCTACCCGGTCACCATCTGCATGATCCTCGTTTCGTTCCTCGTGCTGGGCGGAGTCTCCACCTTCAAAATCCCGCTCGTCATGCTGCCCGACGTGGATGCTCCCTTTGTAATGGTCCGAATTCCTTACTTCAATTCGACCCCTGATCAGATTGAAGAGGAAATCACCAAGCCGCTTGAAGAAGCTCTTAGCACCATACCGAATATCCAGCGATTGACCTCCTACTCAAACCCGAATGACGCCTTCATCCAGATGCAGTTCGACTGGGGAGAGGACATCGAGCTGCTGCGGGCTGAGGTGAGAGAACGGGTCGAACAGGTTCGCAAGGATCTGCCCGAAGACGTTGACAACATCTACGTCCAAACCTGGAACACCAACGAGATCCCGATCATGGAAGGCCGGATTTCTTCGGGCCGGGACCTGCGCGGCGCGTACGACTTCCTCGATCTGAAAATAAAAAAGCCGCTCGAACGGGTGGCGGGAGTCGGCGAGGTAGCCATCAACGGTGTCGACCGCAAGGAGGTCAACATTTACCTGCGCCTGGACGACATCAAGCGCTACCGGGTGGATGTCGACTCGATCTTCCGCCGGTTGGAGGGTTCTAATGTCGATGTATCGCTCGGCCGTGTGGTCGAGGGCGGCTATCGGTTCGGAGTTCTGACGAAAGGCAGCGTGACCTCACTGGAGGAGATTCAAAACTTCCCCATCAACAACATGGGGCTCAAGTTGAGGGATATCGCCGACATCGAATTCGGCGATCCGGTCATCAACTTCGGGAGGCACCTCAACGGCGGCTATGCCATTGCCTTGGAGGTTCGAAAGACATCCGATGCAAACACGGTCGAGACGGTGGACCGGGTGATGGAGAGAATCAAGGAACTGAACCAAGACCCGTCGCTCGAAGGCATCCAGGTGATGGTCTGGCACAACGCGGGCGAGGAAATAACGAAGTCGCTTTCCGGCCTGCTCAATGCCGGCACAATCGGAGCGCTCCTCTCGGTCGGCGTGCTCTACTTCTTCTTGTGGCGGCTCGGTGCGACGCTCGCCATTGGTTTCGCCATCCCGTTTTCGATTATCAGTGCGGTTGGGTTCCTTTATCTGCTCGGCAATACCCTCAACGTTCTGTCCATGATGGGGTTGATGCTATCGACCGGGATGTTGGTGGATAACGCGGTTGTAGTGCTGGAATCGATTTTCCAGAAGCTGGAGAAGGGGTACGACCGTGTGAGTGCAGCCTTGCAGGGCACCCAGGAGGTGGTCACCGCGGTTCTCGCTTCCACGCTGACCTCGATCATCATTTTCGTCCCGCTGGTTTTCGGGAAGACCACCGAGTACTCCATCTGGCTGAGCCACACCGGCATCGCCATCATGATCACCCTCGTCTGTTCCTTGTTCGTGTCGTTGACGCTGATTCCGTTGGGGGTTGCTAAGTTCATCAAGATTAACGTGAACAAGCAGCCACGGCTGAAGCCACTGGTCGTGAATCAGTTGCGCCGGGCCTTCGCACTATTCGGCCGGTTGCCGCTGTTGCGAAGGTGGCGAAGGCAGACGCAAGAGGGAGCACCCGGACACCGCGAGGTGGTCCAGAAGCTGTGGACCGAACGATACGTCCGTCTGGTTCAGTGGAATGTCCGGCACCGCTACGTTATGGGCCTGCTGGTCGTCCCCGCTATCATCGCCAGCTCGTTCTTCGTTCTCACCAAGCTCCCGGACAATTCGCCGGAAGCGGAGGACCTCAGGGATTTGGGCATCCAGTTCGAATTCTCGGAAAACTACCATTATCAGAAGATCGAAAAAGAGTACGTCGAACCGGTCGAGGCCTATCTCCTCGCCAACAAAGACCGCTTCAAGATCAAGAATATCTACAGCTACTACGGCAACAACGAAGCAACGACCAGGCTGTTCTTCGATGAGGACCGCATCACGCTCGAGGAGTTGAAGGACATTCGGAAAAAAATCTCCGACGGTCTGCCCGTCATTCCGGGCGCGGATATTCGAACGGGCCGCCAGGAGGGCGCCGAGGCCGAGAACTGGGTGGGCGTTAACCTCTACGGCGACGATTCGGTCGCGCTGCAAAAGCTGGCAACCGAGGCCCGCCGGCGGCTTAAGCTCAACCCCTCGTTCCTCGAAGTTCATACGGCGCTCGAGAAAGGCCGGGAAGAAGTTCAGATCACGCTTGACCGCGAAGTGGCCAGAAAGTATGGCGTCTCTCCACAGTCGGTGGGCGGCGTCCTGGGGATCGTCCTTCGGGGCCGGGAACTAGGCGGGTACCGGACGAGTGAGGGTGAGGTCAAGATCTGGATGAAGCTCCAGCAGGGCGACCGGGAAGACCTGAACGACCTCAAGTCGATGGTTGTCGGCATCGGCCGGGACGGTCAGGAGATTCTGCTGTCCCAAGTGGCCAGGTTTGAAGTGAAGAAGACACCGGGGTCGATCGAGCGTGAAAATCGACGGACTTTCACGTCTCTTTACGCCAACTATTCCGGCGCAAAGAAGGACGACGGCAAAAAGCTGGTCACCGAAGTCATGAACTCAATCACGTTCCCTCCGGGTTACGGCTGGAGCTACGGGTTCTGGACGCAGCGAGAGGAGCAGGAAGACAACGATTTCATGTTCAACCTGCTGCTCGCCCTCTTCATGGTCTATTTTGTGATGGCTTCGCTGTTCGAGTCCCTGGCCCATCCTTTTGCCATCATGCTGTCGCTCCTTTTCGCATTCGTCGGGGTCGCCTGGTTCCTCCTGATCACCGGCACGCCGTTCAACATCATGGCGATGATCGGGATCATGATCCTGATCGGGATCGTGGTGAACAACGGGATTGTCATGCTGGATCACGTGAACAACCTGCGGCGCCGGGGTTTGCCCCGCTCCCAGGCAATCCTCGAAGGATGTCGAGAGCGTCTTCGCCCAATCCTGATGACGGCAACGACGACGATCGTTGGTCTCATCCCGCTCGCAACCGGCACGAGCAGCATGCTCGGACTCCGCTACTTCCCTATGGCCCGCACGGTCATGGGAGGGCTGATGGCGTCCACGATTCTTACTCTGATCGTTCTGCCCACGTACTACACACTGGTCGACGACGTCTCGATGTGGTTGAGGAGAATCTGGCACGGAAGCGCGGTGAGGGCCGCCGAAGTGCCTGTTGTTGCGCCAATTCGAACAGAGCCGCAAGCGTAGCGTTTTCTAGCGGACCGTCAGCGGACGGGTAGCGCGTCGGATACGTGCGTCAAGCGCAATCAGTTCGTAGTACCGCCTTCAGGCGGGCCTTTTCAAGTCCAGCCGGTGCGGAATGTTCGCAATTCAAAAAAGCCCGCCTGAAGGCGGAACTACGAACCGTTTGTGCTTGACGCACGTATCCGACGCGCTCCGCAAAAAACGCTGCGCTTGCGGCTCTGGATTTCGCGAGCGTGGCTCTGTATTGAAAGCCGCCCCCAGTTCCTACTTCTGGTACTTCGCCAGCAGATCGGTAAACGCCTTGGTGTAACGGATCGAGTCCAGGTCGGAGCGCACGTTTTTCAGTTCGTCGACAATCATCGGAACATACTTGTCCGCTTGCCGTTCGAAGGCAATCTCAAGATGCTTAAGAGCCGCTTCGGCGTTGGCTTCTCTGGAGTATAGGATCGCCAGCCGGAAATGAGCCTGAGGCTCGTCGGCCCCGTTCGCTATCGCGGCCAGATAATGGTTCCGGGCGGCGGTCCCTAAGCTTTGTCGGTCCAGGACTATCCCCAGATACAGGTGGGCCCGGCCGGAGTTTCTATCGATTCTCAAAGCCTGTTCGAGAGTCTGCTGGGCCTCCTGGTTGCGGCCCAGGTTTGCATACACACTTCCCAGATTGAAAAGGCTGTTGAAATCTCCCGGTCTCAGCTCCAGCGCCTTGCGGTAAGCGTCCAGGGCCTCGTCATCCTTTTTTTGAGCTGCCAAAACGTCGCCTAAGTGGGACCAGATATCCGCGTTCCCCGGGTCCTTGGCAAGGGCAGCGCGAAAGTTCTTTTCCGCCTCCGGGTATCGTCCCTGCCGCTTCGCCGTAATGGCCAAATTGGCAAGAGCGATGGGCGAGCTCAGGTCAGCCTGTGCCAGGTACCTGGCCGCTTCCTCCTCCTTACCCAGATCCAGGTAAAGGTTGCCCACTTCCTCGGCAATCACCGTATCCCCCTTGTTACCCTCCAATGCCTTGAGAAGGTGGCTGACAGCCTCCTCCTTGTTCCCCTTATCCTTCAGGAGAAGGCCTGCCAGAAGATTGGCTTGAGGATCATCCGGCGCCTGTTTCAAGAAACGGAGGTACGACGCGAGTGCCTCGTCTTTGCGTCCCAGGTCTTGGAGCGCCAGCCCGAGATTGTAGTGGACTTCCGGCGGACTGTTGGGGCTGTTTGCGACACGCTGAAGCAACGGAGCCGCCTCCGCGTATCGTTTCTGCCGCATCATGATGTTACCGAGTTGTTCGATGACGTCGAGCTTGTCGGGCTGAAGGGAGAGCACCCCTTGGAGCTCGTCGGCGGCCTTGTTCAGCTGATCTCTGTTGACCCAGATGTCGGCTCGCAGAAGGCGGGCGTGGATATTCTTCGGGTCGAGCTTGATCAGTTCGTCCAGCTGGAGCAGTGCCGCATCCAGCTTGCCGCGCTTCAGGTAGACGAGAGCCAGATTGTGGCGGGCAGGGGCGAAGTCCGGCGCGATCTCGACCGCCCTGGCAAAGTAGCCCTGCTGCTCTTCCGAGTACTCCTTGTCTGTGCCGATCAGCGCCTCGCCCTTGCGGAAGTAGTCAAGAGCCTTGGGGTTGACGTCGGTCTGGAGGGCGAACAATTGACAAGCTGACAAGCTGACAGACTGACAAACTGACAAACTGACAGACTGACAGACTGACAAAGGCGAAAATGATAGAAAGAGAAGAAAAACGAGACCCATTTTCTTTATATCTGAAGGACCCCCCAGCCCGCCTGTCAGTCTGTCGTTGTCAGCTTGTCAGCCTGTCAGCCTGTCAGTTTGTCAGTCTGTCAGTTTGTCAGTCTGTCAGTTTGTCAGTCTGTCAGTTTTGTCAGCCTGTCAGCCTGTCAGCCTGTCAGCTTGTCAGTTTTGTCAGTTGTCGTTCACACCCGGCTGTCCGGCTGCCACTCAACCACGTCGTCAATCCGGGTCATTTCCTTGAATTCTTTGTAGCGCAACTCGATTTCGGTAAACGTCAGGTTGCGCAGCCGGTCCAGCGAGAATTTCTCGACATTAAAGCTGGCCATAACCGAACCGAAAACCACTGCCTGCCTCAATGAGGCCCAGTCGGACCTGCCGACACCGGCAAGGTAGCCCATGAAACCTCCGGCGAAGGTGTCCCCGGCGCCGGTTGGATCGAAGATGTCCTCAAGAGGATAAGCCGGTGTACCAAAGACGGAGATTCTTCCCTGGACATCCCGCTGGAACATCAGCGCCCCATATTCGCCGCGCTTGACGACCACGGTCCCAGGTCCCCACCCGTGGATCTTTCGCGCAGCCCTGATCAGGTTCGATTCCCGGGTTAGTTGTCTGGCCTCCGCGTCATTGATGATCAGGATGTCGACCCGGCGAAGCGTCTCGAGCAGCGAATTGAAGTGGCCGTTGATCCAGTAGTTCATCGTATCACAGGCAACCAGCTGGGGTTTGGTCACCTGGGCAAGAACGTCGCGCTGGATCTTGGGATCAAGATTACCGAGGAAAACGTGTTTGATATCCCGGTGTGCATCAGACAGATTCGGCTGAAACTCGGCGAGGACATTGAGCTGGGTATCGAGCGTGCGGGCATCGTTCAGATCGTAGCCATACTCTCCAACCCACCGAAAGGTCTTGCCATCGACCCTTTTCAGACCCTGGAGATCGATGTTTCGACTCTCGAGGAAGCGCCAGTCCTCCTCCTTGAAATCCTGCCCGACCGCAGCCACCAAAGAAACATGGGCGAAAAACCCCGCCGAGACACTGAAGTAGGTGGCAGATCCTCCGAGAGCCTCACTGGCTTCCCCGAAAGGCGTCTTCACAGTATCGTAAGCAACGGAACCAACAACCAGAATTGGGGGCATTTCTATCTCCTCGCCAAGAACTGACAGCTGACGACTGACAGCTGACAAAACCACAAGCGGACGCTCGTCCGCCTGCCTTTTGTCAGTCGTCAGCCGTCAGCTGCTACCGTACGTACTTCCCGATTATGAGCTCCAGCCGCTCCTTCGTTTCGGGAGGAATCACAGCTGGATCGGTGATGATCGCATTCTTGAGAGCGCTTTGGCAGCTGCAGTCGAACTTCTTCGGCAGTCCCTTTAGAACCTGCTTGACCAGCCGCTGGACGTTCTCGCTGTTCTTCATCAGGTAGGCGATCAGCAATTCGACCGAGACCGCCTGCTCCGTTTCGTGCCAGCAGTCATAGTCGGTTACCATCGCAATGGTGACGTAGCAGATCTCCGCCTCGCGGGCGAGTTTCGCCTCCTGTAGGTTCGTCATCCCGATCAGATCCATGCCCCAGCTTCGGTACAGGTTGGATTCCGCGCGCGTCGAAAAAGCAGGGCCTTCCATGCAGACGTAAGTCCCACCGCGCTTGACCGAAAAATCCATACTCTTTCCCGCTTTGGTGACCTCGTCGGTCAGCCTCGCACAGATCGGATCTGCAAAAGAGATATGCGCGACCACGCCGCTGCCGAAAAATGTAGAGACCCGATGACGCGTCCGGTCAACGAACTGATCCGGCAGCACAAAGTCCATCGGTTTGTGCTCGAGTTTGAGCGAACCGACGGCGCTGGCCGAAAGAATCTGACGGACTCCGAGCTGTTTGAACCCGTGAATGTTGGCTCGGTAGTTGATCTCACTCGGCATCACCCGGTGCCCCCGTCCGTGCCTGGAAAGGAAGGCAACCCTTTTTCCTTCCAGCATGCCCGTCATGTACGCATCGCTGGGCTTTCCGAAAGGCGTTTCCAACTCAATTTCTTCCCGGTTCTTGAATCCCGGCATGTCGTACAGTCCACTGCCGCCGATGATGCCGATATCTGCCTGGTTCACCCTCACCTCCGTTTTCCGTTCACCGTTCACCGTTCTCCGTTCTCCGTTAAGCGCTTTTTAACGGTGAACGGGAAAACGCTGAACAGTGAACGGTCAAGGGCTTAATTCTAGGGCTCCCAAGCGCTTGGGGCAAAGAGGTATTTTCCGTCACCCTCCTGGAGATATCCGGTGGGCTGCTCGGGATCGTGCTCGAAGAACAGAAGCCATTTTCCAGCGACCGCCTGCCGGTAGATCTGTTTACGGACGTCGAGGGTGGTCATCGGGTGCAGGTCGTACGCCATGACCCAGGGGAGCGGAACGTGAGCGGTGGTAGGGCAAAGATCGGCGAGGTACAGCAGGCTCCGGCCATCGGACTGTATGAGCACGGACTGGTGACCGCGAGTATGGCCGGGAGTATGGATCAGTTGAATCCCAGGCAGAACTTCTTCGTCGCGTTCCACGATCCTCAGCATTCGCTTTTCCTTCAACACCTTCCAGTTGTGCTGGAAGTAACTGGCCGAAGATCGCTCGTTCGGGCACATCGCATCCTCGTATTCCTCCGCGCGCACGATGTACTCCGCTCTTGGAAAACTCGGAACGACAACCTGGCCGTCATAACAGGTGTTCCCGCCGCAATGATCGAAATGAAGATGGGTGTTAATAACGACATCGATATCTTCAGGGGAGAGCCCCGCCTTCCGGAGTTGCCCGGCCAATGTCACCTCGTGCTCAATGCGGTACATGCGGAGTTCCTTCTCCGTGTACTTTTCTCCGCACCCCGTATCGATCAAGACATTGTGGTTGCCGGTACGAACGAGCAGGCAGTTGAGGCCCAGCCGAATTCGATTCTTCTCGTCGGGCGCCGTTTTCTTCTCCCAGAGCACCTTCGGCACGACACCGAACATGGCGCCCCCGTCGAGCCAGAAACTGCCATCGGAGATTATCTGCAAATCAAAACTCCCGAATTTCACTCTGATCTTTCCTCCAAAACGGCAAGTCCACACTTCAGAATCAACTGTTCAAGCGCGGTGTCCGGGTC
>RPQK01000087.1 GCA_003819755.1 Acidobacteriota bacterium
GGCTACATCCTGTGGGGCGGTGACCCTGGAAAGAACAGCGCAGGTTTGCCGATCATTCCGAACCTCGCTTTCACCAACCACCTGTTCCTGCGGAACGAAGTGCACGGTGGCGACATCGGCGGCCCGATCCCGGGTGCGGTCGGTGGCTACTCCGAGTATGGCGCACTGGGCACCACGCCCTTCCATGTGCCCGTACTGAACGGCGCAGTTGCCAGAGACGCTCAGTTCATCCACTTCCTGTCGGTTGCGGATGACTACAACGGCAGCAACAACGCGGCCCTGGGCTTCTCCAGCACGGTTGCTGACAACAGCGCGAACATCAGTCCTGCGGCGACCACCTACGTCCTGCAGGTGTATGACAACAACGAAGACGTCCTGACCTTCACTCCGGTTGGCGCGGTCCCAGTATCTCCGCCCCAGATCGGTGGTGTGTCAGTGCTGAAGATCACCTGCATCTGCTTGCGGACCTTCATGAACTTCCGCGACCTGGCGACTGGCCGCGACCTGTTCAACGGGGCGACCGCAGTTGATGTGTTGCCGGCTGGCTCCACTGGCAATCAGACTGGTGCCATGACGCTCGGCGACCTGGCCTTCTTCGGCAACGGCGCTGCCTTCACAAAGCTCGGTGATTTCGACGGGATCCTCATCCCGGCCGGTTTCACGATCGATGCGAAGAGCAACTCCAAGGACATCTCCGGTGGTTGGATCCGCTTCAACCGTGACAACACGGTTATCGTGGGCCCCGTCCCCGAGGATGCTGGAACAAGCGTCGATGACCTGTTTGCTTCTGGTCCCGGCACCGCGACCTTCGACGAAGTGCTCTTGGCTGATAACGACCCGGTATTCGGGCCGTCCTTCATGACCATCGGCATGTTCGTAATCAACTTCGAGGGCTTCGGCACGAGCTGGTACCTGCATGCAGCAGCGCAGGATCCGCGCGTTTCGGCGACTGGCGACGAAACGCCCTAGTTAGATGATCTGGCGGCCGTAAGGCCGCCGAGACGAAAAAAAGGGAAGGGGGGACTTAGGTACCCCCTTCCCTTTTTTTTTGGCCCAATTTTAACTTTTAAGGGTTTTCTGCTTAAATGGGGGGTAACAAGTGGGGGAGCCTTACACATCCCTACCGCCGGAATTCTTCCGACACGCCCTCGCAGTTGCGTTCGGTTAGCAGTACCCGTTTAGATTTGGCTGTTCGAATCGCGAGTTGAATCTCGGGACGTGGACTGACCTATGCGTTGGGGTGTACTGGTTTCATTAGTCAGCCTGCCGATTCTCGGCCTGAGTGCCGGAACTGAGGCAGAGCGAGTCGGGCCGCTGAACCCATCCGGTATGGCGGTCGCTGACGATCGTCAGGAAATGGCGATTGTCGCGGACTCGAAAGGAAACTGCTTCGTGGCGTTCAGTGCCCTCCGCACCGATGTCAATCGGAGCTCTGTTTACTTTGCCTCGATCCCGGCCGGCGGCGGCCTCAACGGGCCGGCCCAAGCCCTGACGCCCCCTCGGTCCGGATCCCCATCCCTTATTCAGGTCGGCGACGCTCTTCATTTGACCTGGCTCGAGGCGATGGAGGGAAAGAAGTTCCAGGTCGGACATCGTCGCTCCCGTGATAAGGGCAAGACCTGGAGTGAGCCGGTCTATATGAGCGCAGGGATTTCTTCGAGAAAGCCCATGCTGACTTCAGCGACGGGGGGGACGCTTTTTGCTTTTCTGGTGACATCCCAGGGTGGCGAGAACCAGCCGGACGGAATCTGGTGTTACCGAAGCGGCGACGAGGGGGCGACCTGGCAGAGGGTTTTTCCTCAAAACAAGGCGGCCGGGTTGGTCTCTGAGCTTTCTCCGCTCGCCGATTCGGCGTCGGTGAACCTCTCATGGGTCGAGACGCGTCCTCAAACCTTCAATCTCATGTTCAACCGTTCGACCGACGGAGGGAAGACCTGGCACGCCGACCCCGTTGTCGTGTCTGCTTCTCAATACCCAGTCGCGCAGGTACGGCTTTCGTCGGCCCGGGGAGCGTTCATTCTCTTCTGGAAGGAGACGGGAGCGGGTGGTGACCGAATCCTGACGAGCGTCTCGAGCGATGGGGGAAAAAGCTGGAAATCTCCCCTAGAAATTTTGGAGCGGGTGAGGGGGCTCACGTATCAGGTCTCCGTCGGACCGGATAATGCCTTCCTCATTTGGGTGGAGGAAAGGGTGACGGGCCCGGATCGGCGCTTTGACCTCAAGTTGGCCCAGTTCGAGGTTTCCAGGCTGAACAGGACGGACGGCGCTGTGATCAAGACCGCGACATGGACTAATACATACCTTTTTCGACCGGATTTCCTGTCCCTGACAAAGGGAGAGGATCTCGTCGCGGCGGCCGTCGTCAAAGAACTGACGAGTTATTCATCTCTGTTCGCTATTTCCTCGGGAAAAGCGAGCAGCGGTGGTATTGTTCCAATCGGCCCAGACGAGGGGGAGAGGAATCGAACCCTGGTGGCCGTAGTGGAATTACCTGAAGGACTAGGAGTTTTATATCGCGAGCAGCCAAGGCGCATTGTTCCACAACAGGATTGGCCTGGGGAACTGATATTCAGGCGGGTTCCCCTGTCCAAATGAACGACTGTTTACGGAGAAAATATGACTTATAAAATTGTCTTAGCCTGCATTCTCAGCCTGGTGATTTCCGCCTCGGTAATGGCCAGCACGCCGGTCATCAATGATAACCTCAGCTCACCAACATCGGTACAAACCCGCATGATGGACTATATGCGGCTGGCCGTGAGGGCGACTGACCCTGGTCACGAGCTGGTGTATGAATGGACGATTGTAAAGGACCGCAGCGCGAAGGCCTACTTCACGGGCACCACCGGTCAGCCGAAGACGGTTAGCGGCGCGGCAACCACCGTCGAAATCGCATTCCCATGGATTAGCGACAACGAACAGCTGAACGCTCCGTACGTTGGGGATGGCAGCGAACCCGTTGAAGTGGTCGTGATTGTCAAGCATGCGAATGAAGAAGAGGGCACCGAGACGGCTTCGCGGACCTTCTCAATCCGGCTGACAAGCGTGAATCATCCCCCGGTCCCGGTCATTTCGGGACAGATGGGGACGGCCACCAACCGGGTACCGACCGGTTCAGCTGTCATATGCACTTCCGGCGGTTCCTATGATCCGGATCCCGGCGACAGTTACCGAAGCGACTGGGCTTGGGCGGTCAAAAGTGGAATGCTCCTCGGTCCGATCACGATGATCGGGAGTGAAGGCAGCACCATGAGCTTCACGGTGCCCAACATGACCACCACCGCCGACTTAGAGATTACCCTGCAGCTGTCCGACGGTATGCACAGAGTACGTACCACCGGGATGGCCTATTTGAAGGCGGGAACCACGACGCCGCCTCCTCCACCTCCGGGAGAGAATCCGCCTGTCGTCAGCGTCACCTCCCCTGTCACAGTGCAGGTCGGGCAGACGCTGTTGCTCAACGCGGTAGCTTCGGACAGTGAGGGGGACGACCTGGCGTTCTCCTGGGTTTGGCTACAGAACAATACCAGTGTCGCGCCGTCGGCCATAACGGCAACCCCGGTTGCCGTAACGACGGGTAAGAAGTGGAACGTGCAGGCGAACCTGGGTCCTGCTCCAACAGCCGGCACTTTCCAGGCCCGGTTTTCAGCCACAGAAAGATACACGACGAAGAAGCAGAGTGCTGCGGGCACCGTCACGATCAATGTGATGCAGGACGGCGGCCCGCCGGGAGAGGTCACAATCACTCCGATCAATTGCCTGCCGGACAATCCTCATCCCAGCGTCACTGTCAACCCGAATCCACAGACAAGTGCGCTCAAGTACAAGGGTGGGCAGCCAGTCAGTATAACGATCACTGCGCAGGACGCGAGCGAGTACGTTACTGCGCTCGGCAAAACGACGGGCGCAACCATCTCCTGGGATCTCAGCCAGCTTGGAGTCCAGGTGGAAGCGCCACCGTTCGTCGTGAATCAGGCGGACAAGACTATCTCCACTTCGACTCTGATGTTCACGGCGCCAGAGATCAACGGCACCCGAAAGATCATCATAATTGCTGAAGACAAGCTCGGATGTCAGACAAAGGCGGAATTCGGCATTACGTTCGAGGCCAATACGGCCAATCAGCCCCCTGTTCCAAAGATAATGTACAAGGTCGGGAGCGGCACTCTTCAGGCGGCGCCCACCACTGCTGTTTCGGTTGACAGCCCGGCCACGATCACGCTGGACGCGAGCACCAGCACCGATGATGGCGGGGCTGGGAGCCTGAGCTATCTGTGGACCAAGACTGACAGCATAAGCGGCGGCGGAGTGACGCTGGCCAATGGGTCGACGAAGACGGCAACACTGACGATCAACAGCAACACCCAGGGGTCGGTGACAGTCACCTTGAAAACGACCGATCAACAGGGTCTGAACGCCAGTACTCCCATTTCCTTCACGATTGCCAATCCGAGTGCCAAACCGACCGCCAAGATAACCGTCAAGGTCGGGAACACGGTGCTGACGACGCCGGTGGAGGAGGGTTCGACAGTCACACTGGATGGATCAGGGAGCACTAACTCGGACGGGACCTCGAACCACCTGGCATACTCCTGGCGCCAAACCGCCGGATCTCCGGTGAGTCTGGTTGGGGCCGACACCGCGACCGCCACATTTGCGGCACCCGGCGTCGCGAGCGACGGAACTTCGCTCAAGTTTGAGCTGACTGTCACCGACACTCAATCGAATGGCACCGCCAAGCTGGATGCGACCGTTCTAGTCAACCTTCCCGCCACCTACTTCGCTCAGATAGGTGTTGGGCCGCTCGGGACAGATGAGCTTAGGACCGGGCTGCTTCTGGTGAACCAGAGCGCGCAGCCGGCTCTTGGCATCGTCCTGGAGTTCTTCGATTCCGAAGGACAGCCGCTCGAGGCCAACATTGACGGGAAGGTCTGGGGGAAGCAGCCATTCGACATTCAAGCCTTGTCCTCCAAGCGATTCGTTTTCACGGGCACCGACGGAGGCGCGACCAAGGTCGGCTGGGCGCGGGTCAAGGCGAATGTAAAACTGACGGGGCTGGTGCAATTCCAGATCGTTCGTTCCCAGAACGAAGTTCAGCGCGAAATCAGCCTGTTCTCTTCAACCAGAGGGACAAGATTCGCCACCTACTTCAATCCGTTGGATGAGACGGCGTTGGCGGTTGCGAATCCAACCGATCAACCGGTCACCATCAATGTGAAACTGATCGACTACGTCAACGGTGAACAGTGGGTCGTCAAGAACTCGGTCCTCTTCCCCGAAATTCCCGGGAGTAAACTCGCCGCCAAACAGCACCGAGCCAAGTTCATTGACTCCAACCTGTTGGGTCAACTCCCGACGAACTTCAAGGAGGGGACGCTCGTCGTGGAAGCGGACGGCGAAGTAATTGTCACTGTACTTAAGACCAAAGGAGGAGTACCATTTTCTGCTCTGCCGCTGGCTCACGCCAAATAGCGGCGATTTAAGAATTGGAGACCTTAGGGCTTGCAGGTCGGCACTTCCAGCCGGCCTGCACAGCCCTTACTGCGCAAGCCTCGGGGGTGGGTAGGCCGGTAAAAGACCGGTCGATCCGCCCTGTCTTTTTTTCGGGCGGCTTGTGAAGATATCGATCGAAAGTGACCAGTCAAAAAATGAGAAAAGCTATCCTGTTAGTCCCGGTGATGTTCTTCCTCCTCCAAGGCGGAACGGTGGTGAGTGTTTGCGGGCAGGAGGCGCGCAAACCGGCTGCGGCTGAGACGCCCGACGTTCTCGGCAAAGGTTGGATCGGGGTGTGGAAACTCCTCCTGGAAGGGCAGAACAAGGATCTCGCCTATCTTGCGGCTTCCGTCAACTCTGGAAAGCTGTCCGTCCAATACTACAACCGCCTCTGGGAACCTCAAAAAGTCCATAACTTTTTCCTCGAAGGCGGAAAGCTGACTATCGACTCACGGCCGAACGCCCGAACCTACAGACTGGAACTGCGTCTGGCCGGTCCAGCCAAGACCGAGGGGACTTGGACACTCGTCCATCCTCAGGTTAAAGTCACGGGGCCGATCACGGGCGTTCGGGTCCTGACCGAGAACAACTGGGACGCGTTTGAAGGCCTGAGGGCCCAGGAACAGCCGAACCATATCATTGACATCAACAAGTTCCTTATCGAAAAGGCACCAAACGGCTCGCTGCCGGAATTCGTCCGTTTCTGGCAGTCCGAGGTGGAGCCGCGTTTCCTCGTCCTCCTGGCGGACTTGCTGTTCGGAAAAGATGGAAGCGCGGAGCCTGACAGGACGGTCCTTCTCAAACCGGTCCATCAACTCCTTAAGAAGAAGGAATACAGGCAGCTCTCCGTCGACGCCGCCAAAGAGATGGCTCGTGTTATCGAAGAAATCAAGCAGAAGCACGCCGAATACTACCGGGTAAACCCCGTCGCCCTGATGCCGTCCTTCGGAGGTCTGGACACTTCGGCGTGGTACTTCAACCGTATGGTGATCCTGCGTGTGCCGGTCGACATTGTCGGCAGAGACTATCCCGGGAAAGCGTTAGGGGCGTGGTTGGCCAAGGAGCAGTTAAAGTTCGTGATGTACCAGTTCTTCCCGCCGGTCGACCAGCGTCTGGGAGTGGAAGTGATCCGCGAGGCTTTGGCCGGTTACCTGGCCCTTTCCAAGGGTTTCGCCAGCAGTCCGGACGTTCTTATTGCTTTACCGGCGGGAAGCTACCAGGCGAACGTCGACAAGCTGGGGGCCGTCAGGCAGCAGCTTCTGGCGAATATAGAGCAGGCTGATCGAAGAGAAATACGGGCTCAACTGGGAACAGTGACACCCCAGGCGAAGAACGGTTTGATTGTGGCCTACCGATTCGGACAAAGGGTCGGTTCCCGATACGACATGAAGCAACTGTCGAACATGGGTCCGAGGCGTTTGGTGGAGCTGCTGAAGGAGTATCTGAAGGAATCGTAAAAGCGAGGGGCAAAGGGAAGGAGGGGGGAAGGAGGGCGCCACTCAACCGCCGCTGACTCTGGTGTGCACTTTATACGCGTCTTTTACCCCGAAGGGGTTACGTAGCGAAGCCCAGGGTAGGCCGCGCTTTTCGCGGCCTACCCTGGGTAGCGGATGAGCAGACGATTCCAACCCTGAAGGGGTTGCGTACCGAGCTTGATACGCAACCCCTTCCAGGTTTGGGGTGTGCCGGCCGTCCAACCCAGGGTAGGCCGCAAAAAGCGCGGCCAACCCTGGGCTTAGCTACGTAACCCCTTCGGGGTAAAAATGCGTATAAAGGACAGGACTCTGGTGCCGCCCTCACTTCGCCCCTTCTCCCCTTCGCCCCTGCTATCGTGCAAGTGTTTTCGCCTGCGGCAACTTGTTGTCCCAATGGTGTTCGAGCTTGACTGACCCGGAGTCGGCCCCTCCGTGCACTGTGAAGTTCGCCGCTCGTTCGACGATGTGGTAAGCCTGAAGGTTGTCCTGATCGGTGGTGACAACATTGAAGTAGTACGCACCCGATAGGAGCGGGATCTTCGGGAAGACCAGGCTGCCGTAAAAGTGGCCAGGCTCCAATGGGAGAAGCTCAACGCCATCCTTGGTATTCGTGGTCGTGTAGAACAGCAGTCCGTCATTACGGACGATACTTGCCGCAATACCCGGAGTGCCTTGAAATTTCCTGCCGAAAAACGCCCAGATGTCCAACCGGATAGTGTCCCCGGTTTCGAAATCAGCGGCTGGAGCACCATCGGCGTCCAGCGTCGCTACTCTTTCGATCGCGCAGTCTAGAGAGTCGTTCTGCTGAGGCGGGTATCCATTGAGTGGCTTTCGCTCCTCGCGTAGCTCGTTGGTATACCGGTCAACGACCCGAGCCGCGTCGTCGACCGCCAGTGCTGCTCCCCGATCCAGCCACAAGGCCCTGTCGCACATCGTTTTAACCTGGTAGAGATTGTGGGAGCAGAAGATGATCGTCTTGCCCTGCCTCCGGAAGTCCATGATCCGGTCGGTGCACTTCTTCTGGAAATGCTGATCCCCAACGGCCAGAGCCTCGTCGATAATCAAGACGGCCGGGTCGAATCCCGTGGCGACTGCGAACCCGAGCCTCAGGAACATCCCTGAGGAGTACGTCTTGACCGGTTTGTCCACGAACTCGCTCAGTTCACTGAAATCAATAATCTCCTCTTCCCGATCTTTTACCTCCTCGCGGCTCAGTCCTTGGAGTGCCCCGTTGAAGTAAATGTTCTCCCGCCCGGAGAACTCCGGGTGAAAACCGGCGCCTAGTTCCAGAAGAGCGCTGATCCGACCGCTGACATGCGCCTCGCCGACGGTGGCGAACGCTGTGCCGGCCAGGATCTTGAGAAGCGTGCTTTTGCCCGCGCCGTTATTGCCGACCACGCCGAACGCTTCGCCTTCCTGAAGCTCGAACGAAATATCCTTTAGTGCCCATTGCCGACTGTGGGAGGTAACGCCCAAGAGGACCTCTTTGAGGAGGGAGCGAGGACCCCAATAGTGCTTGTAGACTTTGCTCAGATGATTGACGACAACCGCAGAGCTCATATCAGATCGACCAGTTCATTCCGGGTCCTGTTGAGGATGAAACAGCCGAGATAGTACGAAATGACGGAGAAAGCCAGCCAGTAAGCCACGCCGCCAAATGACGGGAGTGGACTGCCTAGAAACACAAATCGATATGCCTCGACCATGTGGGTCAATGGGTTCAGGTTCAGAATCCAACGGAACGGTTCGGGTGCCTGCGTCTTCGAGTAGACCATGGGCGTGACCCAGAACATAAACATGAAGAGGACACCCAGGATCTGGGCAATGTCGCGGAAGAAGACGTTCAGGCACGCGACCAGCAGTGACAGACCGTAGATCATCAGGATCTGGAAGATGTACAGCAGGAAGGCGAGAGCGAACAGGTCCAAGTTGAGAGTCTGATTAAAGATCAGCACGACGACGAAAACTATCGTGCCCAGGAACTGATGGAAGAAAGCGGACATCACCACGCTCAGCGGCAGGACTTCGAGCGGGAAACGGATCTTCTTGATCAGCGGGCTGTTTTCGATGAAGGTTCGCGACGACCTGGTGACGCCCTCCTGAAATGCCATCCAGGGGAGCAGGGCACAGAAGAGATATTCCGCAAACCGCCCCGTCGAAGGGTCGTCCCCGAAGCGCTCTTTCAGGACCAGCGAAAAGATTACCGTGTAGAGAACCAGCTGGATCAAGGGGTTCAGGATAGACCAGAAGACCCCGACGACTGAACCCGTGTATCGACTTCGAATGTCGCGAGCCACCAGTTCGCGAATGAGATACTTGTTGTCGAGAAGGGTGCTTAGCATTTATTCTTTAGGACGGTGCTTTGATCAGGATCCAGAGAGATTCGCAAACCGCAGATCAGGACCCCCTGTAGACCGGCAACTGACGACCGGAAAAGCATAGACAGGAGTATACACCCGTTCCTTGAGATCAACGTTTCTAAAAGCAAAGGACACTCATCACGAACAGGCGTCCAGAGGGCAACGATCCTCAACCCGTTATGCTGGCCAACGGAGCAAACGCGGGAATCAGCCGGTGCACCCGACCGGGATCAGAGCAGAAACCGCTGTCTCATTGCTGGTCGCGTTGCTCCTGGCTGCCCTGCCTTTCGTAGTGAGTCCCGGAGGACTTGAGAAATTCAGGCTTCCCAAGGATGTCGTTTTCGGCGTTAGTGCGACGCTTATCGCCGGCATATTCTTTGGGGCCAATGGGGTGCGTCGACTCTGGAAGTGGCGCAGCTGGGAGGGTTTGCTGCTCCTGGCTGTCGGTTACCTGGTCGCGAACAGCCTTTGGAACCGGCGGGGAATCTCCGCATGGGCGGTCTGCTGGGTCGTCGGCGGGGTTCTGCTCTTGCTGGCAGTCTCCCGCGGTGTGCCGCAGGCTGATCACCCGCGGCTCTGGCTTGTACTAGGTTCGGCCTCGGCCGTCAATGCCTTCCTCGCTCTCCTCCAGTACTACGGCCGTTTTCCCCTATTGATTAGGAGCTCGGGGGAAACCCTGGAAGGACGGCTGACCCCAGCGGGATTGATCGGAGACGTCAATACCGGTGGATTCGTCTTCGGGCTGGCTGCCCTCATGCTCTTGTACCCGCTCGCCGCGCAGAAGAAGCCAGGATTGCGGATTTTCGCGGGTGGGCTTTTGGCGTTGAATCTGGTTGGTCTGATCATCACCCAGACGCTCAGCGCGATGCTCGGCTTTGGGGTCGCTTTTGTGCTCTGGCTGGGCCTTCATGGCTGGTGGCTGGTGCATACGCACAAGAATCCCAGGAAGGCTTATGGGCTGACTGCCGCCGCTATGGGATCGGTTGTGCTTGTGCTGCTTGTCGTCTTCCTGGTGAGCGGGACGGGGGAAAGAATCACGGGAGCTTGGTCGGCAATCCGTGCCGGTGATCCAACCGAGTGGACTGCCGGTCGGTATCCGGTCTATCTGATCACCTGGCGGATGATCCGCGACTATCCGGTCTTGGGTCGGGGCCTGGGCTCCTTTGGCGTCGACTTTTTTCGCTATCGCACGGAAACCGATCTCTCCCGGCTAACGATGATCGATCAACCGGGTGCTTTCCGGGAAGCTCATAACGATTACCTGCAGGTGTGGGAAGAACTGGGGCTGGTCGGTCTTGCCCTGTTTCTTGGCCTCCTGGTCATTCCCTGCGTCGAGGCTCTGCGCAAAGCACGTGTCTCCAAAGATCCGAAAAGCGTTTACCGGACCGGCATGCTAGTGCTGGGTATGGTCTTTACGGCCATTGCCTGCCTGGCATTCTTTCCGTTCCGCCTCTCCCTGACGGCACTGTGTGTTGTGCTGTTGCTTGCCGGCCTTCGTTCGATCGCCCACCAACCCGACGAAAAAACGCACCAACCGCTGCCGGCCAGCCAAAGCTGGAGATGGCGCGCGGTTTTGTTGGGAGTGGTCACAGTAATTGTCCTCTATTACGGGGTGCAGCACCTGCGGGCGAATTCGGAGATGGGACTTGCGGCCGAGATCCTGGAAAGAGGGTATTCGCCTTCATTGTCTCCTCGGGCAAAGCGCATTTACGCGGAAACAGCCCTTGTGCGGCTCAGGCGGGCAGAAGCGATGAGTCCGATCTACGAGAACTACAATCTTCAAGGGTCCGCAAACATTCTTTTGGGTAATCATGAAGAGGCGGCGAGGCAATATGAACGAGCGGCCCGGTACATCCCGAGCCCGGAAGTGCTGACCAATCAGGCGGCGGCGCTGCTGGCGATCGGACAGAAGGAGAAGGCGCGCCGCCTGCTTGAAACGGCCTTGAAGTACAATCCGAACTACCCGAATGCCAGTCGGGCGTTGGAGTATTTGAAGAGCAGCCAGAATTAGTGCGTAATCGCGCGCACCCGACCATGTCGAGTGCGGGGGCCCCTACGCGAAACTTTGCCGGAGTTTCTCGGGTTCGTCAGGACGTGAGAAACTCCGGCAAAGTTCGTGCAAGGAACAGGGGAGAAGGAGTCTGATGGTTCACCAGGAGTGGTATCCGGTCCCTGGCTGCGAACTGTTGATCCCATGCGAGTTGCTTTCGACCTTCGACCAGCTTTGAAGAAGAACTCCCGCCGCCGCGGGATCGGCAAATACACCTTTGAGCTGGCCAAGGCCCTGCTCGAAGTGGCAGATCCCCGACTAGAGTTGATTCTGTATGGGTGTGGGAAGGAGAAGCTCGATCTTCTGACCGGCCCGTACGAATACCGCCCCCTTTTCCAACTCCCGAAACCAAGCCGCTTGTCCTGGCTGCCCGACCGTTTTTTGTTGCCCCGGCAACTAAGCCGGGATAGGGCAGACGTCTTTCACGCCAACGACATCACTTCCATTGCTTTTCGCTCCGGCACGAAGACGGTCGTGACTGTTCACGATCTTATTCCGCTGGTTTTCCGGGAACAGATGAAGAAGTCGGTTCCCTGGGACTACGCTTTGGCGCTTCGGGAGGCTTTCAGGAGAATGGCAAGAGCCGACCTTGTCGTCACTGATTCGGCTCATTCAAAGTCCGACATTTGCGGGCACCTGCCGGTGGATCCGGAGAGAGTAGCTGTCGTTTACCTGGGTTGCGATTCGCGTTTTGCCCCCCGCGAGCCAGCCTCCGCGAGGGGGCGAATTGCTGCGAGTTTCGGCATCTGTGAACCGTTCCTCTTTTATGTAGGCGGAACTGACTACCGGAAAAATCTTCCTTTGCTGATTGATGCTTTTGCGGAGATTCGACGCTCCGGCTACTCGGGAGTTCTGACAATGGCAGGCGAGACTTTTAACTGGGACATCGACGAGGTCCGCCGGCTTCGCATTCTGATAGCCGACCACAAGCTCGAGCGGGCGGTAAGGTTTCCGGGCTTCGTCAGCGAGGACCAGCTGATCGACTTCTATTCCGGTTGCGACATGTTCCTGTTTCCGTCGTTGTACGAGGGTTTTGGCCTTCCCGTGCTGGAGGCGCTGCGTTGTGGCTCGGTGGTTCTGACGACCCGAGTTTCCTCAATACCGGAAGTGGCGGGGGACGCGGTTGCTTACTTCGATCACAACGACCCCTCCAGCCTAGCCCGAGAATTCCAGGAGCTCTACGGTAACGCGCCCAGACAGGAACAGCTTCGCAGCAAAGGTATGGCGCGGGCAGCGGGATTCAGTTGGCATGAAGCGGCCCGAAAGCTGCTGACTCTTTATGAAAGCGTCCTCTAGCCGGATCGGTATTGACACGCGATCGCTGTCTGCCGGCCCTCCCGGCATCCGCACGTACGTGACCAGCCTGCTGGCCCACCTGCCTTACCTGGACGGGCTGCCTGAGAGTCCACCTCGGAACAACTTCCTGTGGAACCAGATCCGCGTGCCCCTGGCGTTCCATGCGCGAGGCTGGCACGCTTACCATGCGCCTTCCTACACGGCTCCATTGATTGGCTGCCGCCCTCTGATCCTGACGGTACACGACGTCTCGTACCTGGCCAACCCCGATTGGTATCCTTACTCGGTTGGCTCGTTGCGTCTCCGGTACTACACGGCTTCTTTGTCGCGGGCTGATCGAATCATCGTTCCCTCCGAGTTCTCACGGGCCGAGTTGGTCAAATACCGCCCCGAAGTCGACACTCGCGTCCGTAGAATTTACCAAGGGGTCTCGGAGGAATTCTTCCCGGATCCGGTGCAGGCGCAAAGAGCGAGACAAGAACTGGCTCTTCCCAGGGAGTTCTTGTTGCACGTCGGCGACATTCACACCAGGAGGAACGTCCCCCTGATCGCCGAGGCGGCGCGAAGGCTCGGAGTCCCTCTGGTTCTAGTCGGCAGGGTGTTGAAGGGCGGTGAGGAATTCCGCCAGTGGCCATTGCGGTTCAATGGGCTGAGTGCGGATTTACTCCGCGGCGTTTACTCGGCGGCAACCGCATTGGTTTATCCGTCGCTCTACGAGGGCTTCGGGTTGCCCGTGGTAGAGGCGATGGCCTGCGGCCTGCCCGTCGTCGCCTCAAGGTCCGCCTGCCTGCCCGAAATCTGCGGCGATGCCGGAATTCTGGTTGAGGCAGACGTTCCGTCGTTTTGCGAAGGCATCCAGCGGGCGGCCAGCGAAAGGGAACGATACTGCGCCGCCGGCCTGGCCCGAAAACAGCAGTTCAGCTGGGAAAAGACCGCGCGCGAGACGGAAAAGGTGTACCAGGAAGTAGTCCCTGGGTTGGCGTTCCGCTGAGCTAGCGGAGAAGCTGACCGAGTCCCGCTTCGGTCCGCGGCGAGGGTCTTGAAAAGGGCCCTTACGCCGGTCGACGCGGTGCCCCGGTTTGCGCGGCTCTAAATGCTGGTAGCCCTGCCCTCACCCCTCGGAGCCGACGTCGCTTCGCCGGAAGACGCGATTACGCAGCAGAGCCAGACGGTAGAGGCATTCGATCCCGGCGAGAACCATGGCATTCTTGACAGGGCCGGCGTTTAGACCGTAATGCTTCCGATAGAACAACTTCATTGCGTTGTAGAAGTGGAAGTTGCCGGCCCGCGCGTCCTGCGATGAGCTTCCCCGCTTGTGATGGATGACGACGGCCTCCGGGTAGTAGCAGACTCGCCAGCCCGCCTGCATGGCCCGGTAACAGAAGTCGAGGTCTTCGCCGTAAAGAAAGAACGTCTCGTCGAGGAGCCCGATGCGGTCGCTTACTGGCGCCCGGAACATGAGAAACGAACCTGACACCGCCTCGACCGGGTGAGCCTGGCGATCATCGATGTAGGTGTAGTTGTATCGGCCCAGGCGCTCACTGCGCGGGAAGAGCCGGCTAAGTCCGGTCAGGCGGTAAAAGGCGGTCGACGGGCGCGGTATGCTTCGCCGGCAGGCCAGTTGTAGGGATCCGTCCGGGTTTTGAACTCGGCATCCGACTATTCCTATCTCCGGCGTCTGCTCCAAATACGCAAGCGCTTTCTCGATCGCCCTGTCAGAGACCACGCAATCCGGATTGAGAAGCAGGTAAGAACAGGCGGGAAAAGCCCGGATGCCGTGGTTACACCCTTGTGCAAAGCCAAGGTTGGCGGAATTGTAGACAATCGCGAGGTCAGGAAATCGGTGCTTCAGGAGTGGAAAGATCCGGCGATCCGAGGAGGCATTGTCGACCACCACCACTTTGACATTCGGAATCGCTGTCTCGCGGTAGACGCTGGCCAGACAGTCTTCGAGGTAAGCCTCCGAGTTGTAACTTACGATAACGACGGTGAGACGGCTGGTCATGGCCCGA
>RPQK01000088.1 GCA_003819755.1 Acidobacteriota bacterium
AGCGCTTTGCCCCTCGAGGAAAATGATCGCTCACCACTCACTCGGAGTCCGACTCGATCCGACTCCGGGAGTGTCTGCATCTGTTGAAGGACGAATCGCTTGCAGAACAGAACAAATCAACCCTGTCACTGTGTTCCTACGAGCAATCGCAGCTGACCTCTTTCCGGCCCCGGAGGGCTGCGTGGATCATGGCTGCGGCGCAGCCGACGCCGCTTTCGACGGCAATCGCTCCAGCGAGGCAGTTCTTTTGGCAGGCCCCGCATTCCATGCAGGCCCGCCGGCGCACCAGGACCGCTTTGCGGTCTCGAAGTTCAAAAACTCCGTGCGGGCAAACGGCCGCACACATGCCACAGCCGCGACAGAGCTCCGAATTGAAGAAGAGAGTGTTTTCCCGATAAGCGTCCAGCATCTCCAGCCTCCAGTCAGCGAATGAATGCAAAAACAATGGCGAGAGCAGCACCGGTCACGAAAGTAACGGCCATGGGCCTGATGTACGCCGACATCTCTCGCTTCACACCCGTACGAGAAGTGAAGGTCGTAGCGCCCGTGAAGTTCAGGGCAACGAAGGCGGTCACTGCCGGCATGGCCAGTAGAAACTCAACCGCATGGCCCGCTCGCACCCACCATGACCAATCCGGGTGCCCGGCAGCCGCCCACAAGGCAAAAGGCAAGGCGACCACGCCGCCAAGAAAGAATCCCTTGGTGCTGAAATTCGGGGTTGGGAGCCACGGCAAAAGGATCGGGAAAGCGAGAGCCCCGGCGAGGATACAGGCTGCGCCTGCAAGAGCGGCAGTCAGGCCGCCCAGGAAATAAAGAACTAGTGCCGCAATCAGCATCGGCAGCAGACGATTCCTCACCTCGACCGGAAGCAAAACCAGGCGATCACCCAGAGTGAACCGTACCCGCCTCATCTCCGGGGTCGCGTCGCGAGCCCTTAGATAATCGGGCAGATCGGAAGCGCGCACCGGTCCGTAGACCACCCGGAAGCCCGTTCGCTTCTTGACTTCGTGCGCCGCTACCCCCGGGGCCCCGAGCTGCGGCAGGATCAACGTCCGGTGCTTAACGACCGCCGACAGACCGGCTAAACGGATCCGGCCGACCAGTTCATCCGTCCCAAAAGTTCCCTTCCCCGCCGCGCACCAAACATTCACGCCTTTCGTGTCCAGTACCAGAATATAAGCGTCGGTCCCGGCGAGCGCCGAGCGGAGCGCGTCAAAACTCAGCGTGTAATTGCCCGTAACGAAAACCGCTGAATCCGGGCTGGGCCGGCCTAAGCCATAAAGGCCCGGGGCCACGCGATGCTCACCTCGCCGGTGCCCGACGCGAACCAGAAAGTGATCCCAGCGATCGCGTCGGGTCAGCCGGGACGTCGTTGCAAGAATGTTTGGTTGGGTCGTAAGCGAAACAAGCTCGTTCATAGGGCCTCCGGGGCTTCAAATAGATTTTGATCTATACAACCGAGCCAAAAAAAATTCAGGACGTTTCCGTTTTGTCATCTTCGGACGCGAACTTCGTTCGCAGCTCCCCGCAGCAGACTGTCATCCGGTCCTGATTTAAGCGATAGAAGCTGTGTTTGCCCTCCTCGCGGACGTTTACCAGACCTGCTTCCCGCAGAACCGCCAGATGGTGCGAGACGGTGGGTTGCGTGACGCTCAACTGCTCGACAATCTCAGTGACCGAGAGCCACCGGCAGCAGCAAAGTTTCATGATCCGTTGTCGGGTCTCGTCGGCTAAGGCTTTGGCAAAAAGGATCGGGTCAGACCTAGTCATATCGATAACCGTCGATATGGATTATATAGACCGGCGTCTATTTGTCAACAAAAAAAAAGGGGCAGAAGCGACAGAAGGGACAGAAGGGACTGGAGACTCCTAGTCCCTTCTGTCCCTTCTGTCGCTGAGACTAGATTTCCACGCCCAGCCCGCCCAGCTTCTCTCGCACCATGGCCGGCCCTTTGACCACGAATCCTCTAATGCCGACGCGCTCCGCGGCGACGACGCATTCCGGGTTATCGTCGAAGAAGACGATGGCACCGGGTTCAAGCCCCAGGTCGGAAATGACCCACTCGTACGCCGCACGATCGGGCTTTATCAGGCCGATTTCGAAGGAGGCGTAACGCCGGTGAAAACAGGCGGTCAACTTCTGTAGTCGGGGAATGTTCCAGTGGAGCGCGTTGTTGTTCGACAGGCACGCCAAAATGAAGTGCTGCCGAAGCTCACCCAACAGCTCGAAACTCCCCGGTAGAGGCCCCCGGTCCCACGATACAAACTCGTCGAGAAAAGCTGCCGGCTCCAGATCCACTTGCAGCTCGCGCACGATGCCGGCACCAAACTCCAGCGCGCTGCACCGGCCGGTTTCGAAACGGCGAACCCAGTCGGATTCGAGCCAGAACCGCCGGGCCTCTTCGGCAGTCAGCCGTCCTTCGGTCAGGGCGATCAAAGGTTGGATGCCGTCCCACTCTACGAGTACGCCACCCAAGTCGAATAGCAGGCAGCGGGGTTTCGTGCTTGTCTGTTTCACTTTTCAGCAGTGTACCGTAACCGCCCCGTTTTCGTCCGTTTTCTATCCGTGTTTTGCCCGTGTTTGTCCGCGTTTCCGTCTTATTTTGTTGAAACGATGCGCCCGAGTGCGCTACAAAGACTCGCGCTGTCACCGCGCACACACGGCGCTTAGGAGGAAATGATGACTGGTTCGCTTCCCCGGCGGGGTATTTTTCTGCTCTTAATTCTGCTCGCGTGTTTTGTGCTCAGCACTCATCCGGTGCTCGGGCAGGCCCAGGCGAATGCCGCCGATCTGCGGGGCCTGGTTCTTGATCCCCAAAAGAGCACCGTGGCGGGCGCGGCAGTGAGCGTGCGTAACCTCGCCACCAACCTGACGCGGGAAGCATTGGCTAACGATGAAGGTGTTTACCATTTCACCAATCTGCCTCCCGGAAATTACGAGGTGACGGTGCAAGCACCAGATTTCGCAACCGCCGTCATACCGTCTGTGACGTTGACTGTCGGACAAGTCGCCGAGCTGAACGTCCCATTGCAACTTGGATCCGTCGGGACGACCGTTACGGTCACCGGGACGACGGAGATGGTCGAGACGTCACGAACAGCCGTTGCCAACACGATCGATGAGAACCGGATCAGCAACCTGCCTATCAACCAAAGGGACTACCTGGGTTTCGCGACGACCGTTTCGACGGTGGCCCGCGGCAACGACCGCCCGATCGGCCCCGCGCCTTCTTCCGGCCTGAATATCGGCGGACAGCGGGGGCGCTCCACCCTGGTGCAGCTCGACGGGGCCGACAACACCGACAACTCGATCAATGCGGCTCGATCGACGGTTTCCCAGGAGGCGGTCCAGGAGTTCCAGGTCGCGACCAACTCGTACGCGGCGGAGTTCGGCCGGGCGACGGGCGGAATTGTCAATGTCATCACCAAGACCGGCACAAACGAATTCAGAGGCAACCTGTTTGGCTTTATCCGCCACAAGACTATCCAGGCGCGTAACCCTTTTGCGCCGCTGATTGACAACGACCCGGACAAGAAACCGGGCTTCACGCGCGCTCAGTACGGGGCGACCGTAGGCGGGCCGATCAAACGCGATCGGACCTTTTTCTTTGCAGCCTTCGAACAGCGGCGGCGGCAGGAGTCGGGTTTCTTCGCCTCGGATGTCGCGCCCGGACTCGGCTCCAGCATAACCATCGGCGCACCGTTCCTTCCCTTCCAGAACGTTTACGACCATCTTACGTCCGGCCAGGCGGCCTTCATTCAAGGGGAACTGGCCAGCGAAGACCCGACGCGCATTTCCAACGCTATCGCCTACGCCACCATTGCTTCTTCCGGAGGCCAGACGGCCCTGACCGGGGCCAGCACGCTGAAGAGCCCAGGCGGTGCGATCCAGGCCGGATCGACGATAGGCGGACGGTTCTTCATGTCAGGAGCACCGGTCCCGACGCCCGCCAACCACAATATCAAGCCGGGCTTTGTCACGATCAACCAGGAGGGGCAGCCCATCGGGTTCCGCCCGCTGTCGCAGCTCGCACGGGTCTTCCCGATTTCCGAAGGCACATCCTTCTTTTCCACCCGTGCGGATCATCAGATCAGTACCCGGCACCAGCTGACGCTCAGGTTCTCGTACAATCCCGGCGACGTCACCGGCATTCAAGACGAATCGCAGAATCAGGTTCTCGGGCAGAATGACTTTTCCCGCACCGGCGTCCAGACACTGCGTGACACCGCGTTTGTAGGTTCGGTCGCCTCCATGCTTTCGACGTCCCTGGTGAACGAGGCGCGCTTCAGCTTCAGTAACCGCGACGCCACCTTTGATTCGAAGGTCCCGGGCGCGGCGATACAGATCGCCGGCACCGCTTTCATCGGCTCGAACCCCTTTTCGCCAGTCGACCGCATGGAAAGGCGTATTCAGCTCACGGACAATGTCAGCTGGCTGCACCGGACTCACACGTTCAAGTTCGGCGGCGACGTGAATCTGATCAAGGTCGACGCCCGTTTTGACCTGAACTTCCCCGGCCTGTTTAACTTCGGCACATTCGCCCTGCAGCCTTTCGTTTCAACCACGGCCGGCGGGGTATCAACAGCCCTGTCTAACAGTGCGCCGCCCCTGACTCCCGTCCAGGCCTACGGCGCGGGCCTTCCGGGAGTTTTCATCCAGGGATTCGGAAACCCGTTCAGCAAACTGAACAACCGGCCGCTGGCGTTTTTTGCGCAGGATTCCTGGAAAATGCGGCGGAATCTGACGCTCAATTACGGGATCCGCTACGACGTCGAGCTGACCGATACGATCAGCCCGGTCGGATTCCAGGATCCTCTGAGCGGCATTCAGCTCTCCGCCGCCGATATGCTGGCCGCGCAGGACGTACTGGGGGTGCAGCAAGGCTTTCCGCGCGACACCAACAACTGGGCGCCTCGACTCGGACTCGCCTGGGACGTCACAAACGACGGCAAGACCCTCGTCCGCGCCGCTTACGGCCTCTACTACGACCATCCGCTGCTGGCGATCGCATTTAACTCCGATATCGCCGACGCGGCTCAACAGCAACAGTTCACCACGGTTCTTCCGGGGAGCCCGGCTCCGACGGCCACCCTGAACCTGCTGCAGCTCTTTCAAGGCACCGCCGTTCCGGGAATAACGCCGGGATTGGCGGCCAGCTCCGAGTATCTGGCTGGACAGCTGCGTTTCAACGACCAGAAATTCGCCGGTTTTGGTCCGATCCTGCCGTTCACGCTCCCGGTTTCGCAGAACTTTGAATATGCGTATGCGAATCAGGTGAATCTCTCCATCGAGCGCCAGCTCTCCAGTAACTTATCGCTGTCGGCCAGTTACCTTTTCGCCGGAGCGCACCACCTGCCTCACCCGCAGGACATCAACATGCCGCGCAACGACCTGCTGGTTGAGAATTTTCGGCGCTTCTCAGTCGGTAACCCGGTGCTCTGTCCGGCGGCGCTGGGCGCGGCCCAAGCGGGTTGCCTTGCCAAGGGGCGGGCACCGAGCGGATTCGCAGAGGCGGTTCTGTTCCCGCTCCCCACCGCGAATAACGCTTTGTACACGGTCCGCATCCCGGGCCTGGTCGCCGTCAATAACGTAACCGGGGAAGTTATCGTGAGCCCCCTTGCGGGGAACTTCTTCCGCCCGAGCGCGCCTAATTACTTCTTCGTCGCCTCCGCGACGGGCGGCCAGGTGACGCCGGCGATGTTCAAAGCGGCGCTCGCCGGCTCGTTGCGAAGTGCCGGACCGATCTCGCCTTTTGGCGAAGTGAGCGCGCAGCTATCCGATGGCAACTCGAACTTCAACGCCTTGTCCGTGGAGCTGAAAAAGAGATTCTCCAACAACTTGCAGTTCCTCGCGTCATACACGTGGTCACATACGATCGACGATTCCTCGGACCTGCACACCCTTCTGAAACCCCAGGACAATTCGAACCTGAGAGCCGAGCGCTCGGACTCCCTGTTTGATCAACGCCACCGACTCGGTTTCAGTGCCTTGTTCTCGTCTCCTCGCGAATGGTCCAAATCGCCGGATTTTCTCCGGACATTCCTCGCAGACTTCATCTTTGCACCGATTGTCGAGGTTTCGTCGGGTAGGCCGTTCAACGTCATAACGGGAACCGACACGAATGCCGACCTGCAGAGCTCGAATGATCGCCCCAGTGTCGGTTCGGACGGGAACCTGGTCCTGCCGGCGTTTCTGGTCAGCGGGAATTTGGGACGAAACCGCGGTATCACTCACGGATATGCGTCGGTTGACCTGCGCTTGACCCGCTTCCTACGGTTAGGTGAGAAGGTCCGGGTAGACCTGATCGGGGAGGCTTTCAACCTTTTCAACCGGTTCAATGAGGCCGCTGCCTCGCCGTTCTTCACAGACGTGAACGCGTACGGCCAGCGAGATCCCGGGGGAAGATACTACAGCCGCCCGACCGCCGCGTTTGACCCGCGGCAATTCCAATTTGGGCTGAAGCTGAATTTCTGAGCGGCGAAGGGGCTGGCGAAGGGGCGTAGGGGCGAAGGGGGAAACCAAGTGACTCGCCCTTCGCCCACGACGGCTAACCTGGAGCAGAGGTGGCCACATCCTCCGACGTATTAAACCGCGCCAGGGATTGCAGGGTTCCCGAGGCCATTTCCGACAGGGTACGGGCGAGCTGATTGAGCTCACCCAGCTCCCCCAGCACCTCGTGGGTTGCGGCGCCGACTTCCTCCGCGGCCCCGGCATTCTGCTCGGTAATGAATGTTAATTCATGAATTGCCGCTCCGACGGCCTCGGACAGAGACTGCAGTTGGGTGGAGGCTTTGGCAATCGCGCCAAGGCGGTCGCCGCTGGTTTGTGCGGAATCCGCAATCCCGGCCAGCACACGGGTGGCATCTTCGGCCCGGCCCGCGCCCGACTGGACCTGCTGCAACTCGCGTCGCATGACCTTTAGAACCTCGTTGATGCTTGTCTTGACATTGGCCACGACATCCACGATCTGCCTGGCCGCCTGGGTGCTTCGTTCCGCCAGGTTCCGAATCTCGTGCGCGACGACTGAGAAACCGGCGCCATAGTGGCCGGCATGAGCCGCTTCGATTGAGGCGTTGATGCCAAGGAGTTTCGTCTGGTAAGCGATCCCGCTCATCAGTTTGACTATCACGTCAATCTTCTCCGAGCTCGTCCCCAGCCGTTCGACCGTAGCGGCCGTTTCCACGACCGATTCCTGTATCTCCTTCATGCTGACAAGGGTCGTAGCCACCGAATTGGTGCCGGCCTCGGCCGCCGTGGCTGCGGCACCCGCCACTGCTGCGCCCTCATTGGCTTTCGAAGCAACACTGCCGATGCTGGTCAGCATCGCATCCAGCGACGAGTTGGCCACCCCCATTCGCTCGGCTTGGGCGGTCGATCCCTCCGAGACCTGGTCCATCGATTCCTTGATCTGGGTCGTCGCCTCGGTGACATGATCCGACGCTCGTGCCAACCTGGCGCTCAGCTCCATGAGTCGGCTCGCCTGCTCGGCAGCCATAACGACCATCGTGCTTAGACCACTTGGTTCGCTGTCGAAGGTTATGATCGGGATTCCCCTCTTCGTCGCCTCATTGACATAGCGAACGAAGTCGCGATCAACTACGGCTGTAGCAATCCCGTTGTAGCCTGCTTCCACCAGCGACACAAGCTGAGGACCGAAGACCGCCGCGCTGGCCGTGCGGTTGCGCAGATTCTCCTCAGGAACGATCCACTCGGCCGACGCGTTGTAGGGAGTGATTTCGGCGCTCGCCGCAAGCACTCCTTCCTTAACCTGGTTCCAAAACGTGTTCGGCGCCCGCCCGATGACCGCGATACGCAGATGGCGCGGTGCGCTGCGCTGGACCGGCTGCACATCGGACCGAGTCACATTGCGGGTGACATGCCCGGAAGCATCCTCACTCCAAAACTGGACGCAATTGCCCTGGGTGGCAAGCACGGGCCGGGTGAGGAGACGGGGCGTGAAGGGCACCCATCCGGCAACCAGCCGATTGAACAGGTGAATAACCGAGTCGTGTCCCTGGATGTAGGGGTCTTCCGAAAGGGTCGCCGTAATGACGCCGGCATGCAGGTACCGCATGGTTTCATCCGCGAAGTCGTGACAGATGATCTTGATGCGGCCTGCCATTCCCTGGGTATCGACGGCCCTCGCCACAAGTGCCGGGATTCCACCCATGGTCACATAGATCCCGTCCAAGCCAGGCGTGTTCTTCACGAGATCCTCAGCCAGCTGTGACGCTTCGGCCTCCGTACGGGGACAGTCCACCACCCCGACTACCTGGACCCGCGGCGCCTTTTCAAGCAGGGCCATCTGAAATCCCTTACGGCGCATCTCGAGCGAGGCAAAGCCCTTGCGGTAGAAAATGAGGATCCGGCCGGTTCCCCCGAGCGCCTGGGCCATTGCCTCGCCGCAGGTCACCCCTTCCAGGTAAGAATCGGCACCCACGTAGCAGAGGCGATGACAGGGCGGTTCGGTGGCGACATTGTATTCGGCGGCGCTTCGTTGCAAGTGCTCTGCCAGTCCGTTCAGGACCTCCACCCAGTCCTCGAATCCCGGGTAGTCGGCGGGATCGAGTCTTCCGGGCGAGACCGACAGCCGAAAGGCAAGATTTCCGTGACTCAACTCGGCCATCGCCCGGGCCAACGCCTCACAATCGCGGTCCGCGAGCGTGCGAACGAAGCCGAGAAGGCGGTCAAGAGCCGGGTCCCGGCGTTGGTGATTCTTCAACCTGGCGAGCTTTTCAGTGTCCAATCCAAACACGTGTTCCCCCCATGGTACTCAAGGGCCTCATCAAACGATTGCCGGGGAGGCCGGGTCAAGGAGATTTGGAAATAGCAAAAAGCCAGAGGAAAAGGACCTCAAAGACCGCAAGGACCCCAGGTACCAAAACAACGGCCGTTTTCTTTTTGGTCCGTGGGGTCCAGTCGCGGTCTTTGAGGTCCTTTCATTTCACCTTGGGGCCGGCCGGAACGTAGAGATCGGCGGCACTCAGGCGAAGCTGACGGTACATCGTCTGGCAGTAGTCAAGGTTGCCCGGTTCGTCGTCGTGGCGGTTGCTCCCGAAGCTGAACTTCGCTCCCCGTTTTTTAGCAAGCTCCAGGAAGGCAGCGCTCGGAATGTTGTATTTGGAATTGATCTCGATTACGACCTGGTTCCTAACGGCGGCTTCGATCAACTTCTGCATACGAGCCGGGGTCCAGAGCTTGTCGTACTTCGGTTGCAGCGATTCCGGCAGATAGGTCGGATTGCTCCAGATATTGATGGGACCGGCCAGGACGTTCAGGTTGTGCTGGACGTAGCGGTCCATAAAGTCCTCGGCATCGGGAAACTCGACCTTCGGATTCCACAGGGCGATGACGCGGCCGTTGCTATCGGGAAACATGAGCGCGTCGGCAGCAACATAGTCGAGCTTACCCAGGACCTCCTTGGAATAACGCTGCGGCCAATCCAGCGTATAGACCTGCAAGCCGCGATAGACGGGCTTGCCGTCGAGTTTCGAGAGAAACTCCGTGAGCGACTTGTCGCCGCTCAGTCCCCAGGTCGCACCACCCTCCCCGGTAATCCCGAGCTTCACCCCCTGTCCGGCGGCCTGCTCGATCAGTTTGTCGAGCGGCGCCTTCCCTTCCCAGTGGAAATGGAGATCGACAATCTCAGGCTTCGCCTGCTGGGCGGCCAGCGGGGTGAGAACGACGACGAGAACCAACGCAAATGCGGCTTTCTTCATGGCGGGAAGAAGTATAAGCCGAAAGAGACAGAAGGGACAGAAGCGACACCGGGGATTTTTCGTCGCTGAAGTCCCTTCTGTCTCTTCTGTCCCTTGTGTCCCTTATGTGCCTTGCGTCCCTACTTCGCCCCAAACAGGATGATCTTCGCTCCGGGGCCGTCGAATTTCGCCTCCAGGATGGCGCGGCCCCTGGAGTCATATCCGGCCACTGTCACGCCGTTATGCCAGACCTCCTTCGCGACCGGCAGCCGGGTCACATAGCGGAAAGTGCCGGGGAAAAACGGTCCTCTCTGTCGCCAGGCATTCCTGTAGTTGTAGAAAATCACGACCGCCCCTTTTCCGGTCTCGGGATTGATCTTCTCGTGGATCTCCGGCGTGCCTCCGATCTCGCCGCTCCGGGTGGGATACGCCGCCGTAATGTCGTCCCTCACCTGTTTGTACTTCGACAAGGTTTCCGCAAAGCGCTTCACTCCCTCTTCCGACACCCCCGGCAAGTCCCCCCAGATCCCGTTCTGTCCAAGAATCAGGGATCCGAGGTTAATCGACTGAGAGTACTCCGGGTCGTCAGGCAGATAGTGCGTCATAAAGAGGACCGAGGGAATCCAGCGGTCATAATCCAGGATGAGACGCGCGTTAACGGCACGGGCAAGGCCGGGAAAAACGAGCACGTTCGCGCCCATACCGCCGCCGGGAGCCAACTGCGGGTCGTCAAAAGAGTAATAGTAAGGGCCGTTGTTGATGATGAAGTATTTGCCGGCAGCCAGGAATCGAAGCCCGACCGCCCGCTCGCCTTCCGTGATGTCGAAATCCACGATCGAATCCGGCTGGGCGGCACAGATCTTGTCCGCAACCCGGGCCATCTGCTCCGGCAATTGGAAAGAGTAAGACTGAGCGCGTTCTTCCGGCGTGTTCGCTGCGGTGCCGTGCCAGTGCTTCGAGTCGTTGCAGCCGTACTGATCGAAGGCATCCCACTTGAAGTACCTCACACCGAGATCCTTACCCAGCCGAATAAGCTCATCTGCGAAGGCGTCACCAAACCGGCTCACCATGCACATGACATAACTCTTCTCGGTTTCCCAGACCTCTGCCGGGCCATGCGGCCTGCCGTTCGTCGTCATGATGCAGTCTCGATTCTTCTCCAGCATGCGACTCGACACGGCGGCTTTCGACGTGAACCAGAGGCCCAGCCTCATTCCGTGCTGGTCGAGCTTCGACTTCACCTGCTTCAACCCATCAGGAAAACGCGTCGTGTCAACCGTCCAGTCCCCGGTTTTGCTGAACCAGCCGGCATCGATGACGAAAATCTCGATGCCGAGGCGATGAGCCGCCTCTATCTCTATCAGCATCCGCTCCAGGTTCATGGTGTCCAGGTACCTGCCCTTCTTCCAAGCCTGATTACGCTCCTGAAAATTCCAGGTGTTGTAGAAGATGTACGGCTTTCGACTTTCCGCATAAAGGGCCTGGTGACGCAAGAGGAACGTGCGGAAAGCCTGCATGACCATGAACCTCGTCCCCTTGACGGCGCCGATTTCCATCCAGACAGTGGGATAGGGATTCCGGGAATCGAGTGGCTGTCCGGTGTAGTAACTACCTTTGACAGCGGCAAGCCTGGCCCCTTTTGATGAGTCCAGCTGGTACGCCAGATAAGCGTCCGGCATCTGGGAGCCGTGTTCATAGGCCAGGACCAGGCTGTCGACGGTATTCGAGCAGATGACGATCGGGCCCATGATCTTTTGCCCGTTCTCGAAATCGCGCGGCAGTACGGGGACATCGGCCGGGATATACGTGTGAGGCAACTCGTAGAACTCCGAGAGGCGGATTTCGGCGACATCCGTATATCTCGACAACGAGACGCCCAGATACTCGAGGTTGTCCTTCCCGTTTTGTTTGGTCAGCTTATGATCCGCGGTAGACATCAGGCGATAGTGAAATCGGACGACCGGGTTTGAGGGGGGAACCCGGAAGACGAGCTCAAGCGAAAGGCTTTGATTCTCTGTCACAGCTCCTGAAAAACGATGCTCTACCACTCCGTTGGGGAGTGTTACAGGCGCGGCGGTCTGACGGAGACCAGTGAGTGCGGCCGTCACGCTCCGGTTGTCGACTTCAAAACGCGGTGGGCTGATATCAAAACTCTGCCCCGACTCCTTCGAGGAGTATCTCCACAGGAGGTCCGGCCGGCCGATGACTTCGATTTTGATCTGCTGAGTCTCAATCGGGGTGACCTGCGCCGCGCCCTGCGAGGTGAGCGAAGCGAAAATGGCGGCGATAATAAAGACAGGGGACTTTCGCATAGGGGGCATGTTAGCAGATCGTCGAGTGGCGCCAGGGGATACAAGGCCAGGTTTTCCTCTGTCCCTTGTGTCCCTTGTGTCCCTTGACGATACTTTAACCAGACTATGATGGAACGATTCGACTACCAATCAGCAGGACTGATCTCCGGTCTCGAAGTTCACCAGCAACTGCTGACCGGGCACAAGCTGTTTTGCCGTTGCCCGGCCGGGCTCTACACGATCACGCACGACGGCGAGATGCTGCGGCACATGCGCCCGACTCTTTCGGAGCTCGGCGTCTACGACGGTACGGCATTGATGGAGTTCAAGACCAAAAAGGAGATCATCTACCTCCTCAATCACAAGAACGTCTGCACCTACGAGATGGACGACACTCCGCCTTTCCCGGTCAATCAGGAGGCGATCGACATCGCGATGGAACTGTGTCTGACGATGAACATGGACATCATCGACGAAGTTCACATCGCTCGAAAGCAATACCTGGACGGCTCGATCCCGACCGGATTTCAGCGGACGGCGATCGTGGGGGTGAACGGGTGGCTTCCGTTTGGCGACCGCAAGATCTCGATCACTCACGTGTCGGTCGAGGAGGACTCCTGCCGGGAAGTAAGTGACAAGGGCCACACCATCGTCTGGAGGACCGACCGCCTGGGGATGCCCCTCACCGAAACCGTTACCGGGCCGGATCTGCGCACCCCGGTCGAAGTCCGGGACGCGATCATGCTGTGCGGGCTGGTGGCGCGGAACACCGGGCGCGTGAGAACGGGAATCGGCGCCAGCCGTCAGGACATTAATGTGAGCGTTCAAGGCGGCAGCCGGGTGGAGATCAAGGGAGTGCCGCGGGCCGGCTACGCGGTGAAACTGGTACACAACGAAGCGATACGGCAGTCAAACCTGCTGAAGCTCCGGAACGAGCTGCGAGCACGAGGATTCCGGGAACCGCGTGAGATCCGCATCCATGCCCAGGATGTTTCCGACATTTTCGGGCAGGTCGATCTTGGCTCCCTGCGGCGGGCGTTAGCCGCCGGGGGCCGGGTCTTTGCGGTAAAGACCGAGGGACTCGCCGGTCTCGCCAATTGGCCGACACAGCCCGATACGCGATTCCTGGACGAGTTGTCGGGTCGAATCCGCGTGATCGCCTGCCTCGACGACCCGCCGATCGTGCTTTCCTCGGACGCAATGCCCGAATTCCCCTACCGTCACAAAGTCGTTGATCGAGTGAGGAAACGGATTCGCCAGGGAGAAAACGACGACTTCTTCATTATCTTCGGGCCCGAAGCCGACTGCCGGACAGCCGCCGAGGAAATCCGCAATCGTTTCGGCGATGCGGTAGAGGGCGTCCCCCGCGAGACGCGACAGGCGTTATTCGGCGGGTACACAACCTTTGAGCGGATTCTGCCTGGTCCGGACCGCATGTACCCTGACACCGATTCCCCGCCGACGAGGATCACGAAGGAGCGGGTCGCGAGCGTCCGTGCCCGGCTACGTCCCGCCCCGTGGGAGCGAATCTCCCGCTACCTTTCGTGGCGAGTCCCGGAAGAGACCGCGCACTACCTGCTCAGGCGGAGCGGAGCGGAAATCGTCGATACCGTCGTGGAACGGACCGGTGTCGACGGACTCGTCGCAGCCATCGAAATCGGCCAGCGGGCCAAGGCTATGAGCCGGAAAGGCATCCCGGTCAACAAGCTGGATACGGAAGCCTGGGTCGGGATCTTCGACCTGCTCACCGGCGGCTTTATCGGTCGAGAGTCGGTGGGAAAAGTGGCAACCGAGAAGGCAAAACATCCGGGGCTCACGGCCGAGGAAGCGGCTATTGCGGCCGGCGTCGCCGTCATGCCGAAGGGTGAGTGGATGGCCCAGCTGAGTAATCTGAGCATGGACGACTATTGGGGCACCGCCGGGGACGGCGAAGACAAGCGCCTGCGATTTCTGGCGGGGAAGGCGATGGCCCGGCTGGGCGGCCAGGCGCCAGCCAAAGAGGTGATCAACTACCTGCGCGAAAGGTTCGGCCGGGAGGTGAAACAATGAGCCCCAACTACGAGGATCGGGCGGATCGTTTCCAGGGTTACCGGGGCTTGGCCCGCGATGTGCTCCAAAAGCACCGGATCGGCGTTTGGAGCGAAGTGGAGGTGATCAACGACGAGGGCTCCGTGTTCACCGGCGTCATCCTCCCGCGCACTGAGACGGCCGACCCCTTGCACGTGGTGGTAAAGCTGACCAACGGATACAATGTCGGCCTCCACGTCGACCGCATCGCCAGCGCGCGCGAAATCGGTTACCGCAAGGCCGTCTACAAGATACCCGAGAAGGACTTTCCCTTCGATCCGAGGAAGAAGCAGGTAACCCTGCTCGGGACCGGCGGGACCATCGCTTCCCGCCTGGATTATCGCACGGGCGCCGTCATCCCGGCCTTTACCCCCGGCGAACTGTACGGAGCTGTTCCGGAGCTTGCCGACATAGCCAACCTGACCACGAGAAAGCTGTTCGGGGTCTTCAGCGAGAACATGGGGCCGGAACAGTACAAGGCGCTCGCGCTCGCGATCGGTGAAGAAATCGAAAAAGGAGTGGACGGCATCGTCGTCGGGCACGGCACGGATACCATGAGTCACACCGGCGCTATCCTGAGCTTCATGGTTCAGA
>RPQK01000089.1 GCA_003819755.1 Acidobacteriota bacterium
ACCGCCAGCTTCGCCGTCACAACCCGTCATCCGCACATCCATCAGGCTTGGACCGGGACAATGGCTTGACGGAATGCGGCTGTCTCGTGTCGATCGGCCCACCCGGACCGGCATGGCCCTGTCCGGCGATGGCCGCTTCGTGGTCTACAGCGCCATCAAGGAGAACCCCACGCCAAGGGACCAGCCTTGCCTGTACCTGCGAAGGCTTGACCAACTGGAGGGGAAGCCCATCGCAGGGACCGAAGGGGGCTCGAGTCCGTTTCTCTCTCCAGATGATCGCTGGATCGGATTTTGGGCAGACGGCAAACTCAAGAAGGTATCGGTGGATGGGGGAGTCGCTTTGGGTTTGTGCGATGTTCCGCTCCTTTTGGCTTCTCTAGGGGCGCCCACAACCAGATCGTTATCGGGCACAGACCCGAGAGTGGACTCTCTCGGATCTCAGCTGAAGGCGGTAAGCCCGAGGCCTTGACAGCACCCGATAGAGCAAAGGACGAACACAGTCACCGCCTGCCCCATTGTCTTCCCGAGGGAAAGGGCCTTCTCTTCACCATATTCCGAGATTACGTGGACATGCAGCCGCGTGTCGCCGTGTTAGAACCTGACACTCGCAAAAGGCGCGTGTTGCTTGAGGATGCTGCTGATGCTCGGTACCTGGCGACAGGTCATCTGGCGTTCCTGCGTCACGGGACGTTAATGCTGGTTCCCTTTGATGCCGACAAACTCCAGACGACCGGCGAGGCGTTTCCTGTGGTTGAAAATGTCGCCCAGGCACTCAATACCCTGCAATGGGGGAGTGATACCGCGGCCGGCCAGTTCAGCATCTCTGCCTCCGGGTCCCTGATATTTGCGCCGGGAGGAATCGTGCCGGACGCGGAGAACTCCCTCGTTTGGGTGGACCATAAAGGCAATGCGGAACCGATTACCCACCTAAAGGCCCCGTTCTTTGCCCCCCGGCTTGCGCCGAACGGTCAGCGCATAGCCTATCGCACGATGGGCAAGCGACATCAGGTATGGGTCTATGACCTGAACAGGGATACGAACACCAATCTGACTTCTGAGGGTCTAGCCAATTGGGTAACCTGGAATCCGGACAGCAAACGGTTGGTCTTCGGCTGGTCGAAAGCAGGTGTCTCGAACCTCTATTGGCAAGCCGTTGACAAAAGTTCCCCGATAGAACCGCTTACATCAAGAAGCGAGTACAACCAGTTCGCCGGATCGTGGTCACCCGACGGAGAGATGCTGGCGTTTGTCCAATGGCCCCGGGAAATCAGCAGTGAGATCCTGATCATTAACGTACGTGACCGGACGGTTACACCATTTCTGAATTCCCCCTCCGATGAGAGATTCCCGGAGTTCTCACCAGATGGAAGGTGGATAGCCTACGGGTCAAACGAATCAGGACGCCGCGAGGTATACGTAAAGTCCTTTTCCGGTTCCGGGGAGAAGTACCAAGTATCCCACGAGGGTGGCCAGGAACCTCTGTGGTCGCGGAACGGGAAACAGCTTTATTACCGCCGCCTCTCCGATGCCGGCGCTTATGATCTCACTCAGGTTTGGGTCGTTGACGTCCAGGTTGAACCTGCCTTCTCAATGAGCAAGGCCCGCCTCCTGTTTGAACAGTCAGGATCCGGACTTAGTGACCCGATTCGGGGCTGGGATATTTCCCTCGACGGCACTCGCTTCCTGATGGTGAAGGTTGGGGAGACTAAGCCCCAACCTGTTACCGAAATGATTCTTGTCCAGAACTGGTTCGAGGAACTCAAGCGCCTCGTGCTGGCCAAGTGAACACGTCAGAACAAACCTCAGGGCAGCCGCGAACTGAAATACCGGATGAAGCCAGCAGTTACGTTCAAGTTGGCTACCACTCCAGGCGGGACTCTCCGAAGTCCTGCGCGGGGCTCGGACTCTGGAGAGTCCGGCCACAATTTGCTCCTTCGATCGTATTTTCGGAACAACGCAAAAAAAGCTGCCGGCCCTTCATCACGATCAGGTGACCACGGAGGTCGAAGGGGACTTCATCTTCACCCTGCTGGCCGTAACGCGCTGCCGGTTGCGCTAAGGTAAGTTAGCTCCGTTTGACTTGTTCGCCATGGGGCCGCTCCTTCGGGAGGCGTTGATTGCCTCCCCCGGCCCCTAATGCGATAACTCGCCGTGAAAACTCCCACGCGATGACCTATAATCTCCTGGAAATTTGCCTTTTGCTTTGTCCCACTGCGTCTGATCAGCTCAGACACCCTGGGAGGGTCACTTTCTTGGGGAGGTGGCGTACCCGTGAACTCTCCGCGCTGGCGACAAATAAAAAAGATCTACGGGTCGGTCCTGGAGCGTGAACCCGAACAGCGGGAAGCCTTTCTGGATCAAGCCTGTGCCGGCGACGAGACTTTGCGCAAGGAGGTCTCCTCGCTGCTCGCCCAGGAGGGAAGGCCGGAAGGCCCCTTCGATTCCCCCGCGCTCGACGCGGCTGCCAAGGCGCTCGCCAGAGACGAAGCGCGAGGGCCGGCTCCCGACCTGACCGGTCAAACCCTGTCGCACTATCGGATCCTGGAAAAGATAGGCGAAGGGGGCATGGGAGTCGTTTACCGCGCCGAGGACACTCGCCTGAAACGCTCAGTCGCGCTCAAGCTGCTGCCGCCCGATCGGGTGTCAGCCCCGGAGCGCAAGCGACGTTTCATCAAGGAAGCCAGGGCGGCCTCGGCCTTGAACCACCCCAACATCGTGACAATTCACGATATCGACCAAGCCGGCGGGCTGGACTTCATCGCGATGGAGTACGTGACCGGCAAGACTCTTGGCCGCCAGATCCCGCGCAACGGAATGGCGCTCGACAAGGGCCTTGGCCTGGGTATCCAGATTGCCGACGGACTCGCAGCTGCCCACACCGCCGGCATCATTCACCGGGATCTCAAGCCGTCCAACATCATGGTGACTGACAGCGGCCAGGCGAAGATCCTCGACTTCGGACTGGCCAAGCTGACCGAGAGAGCGGAACCGGACACGGAGGAGAACCGGGCTACTGGGAGCAGTGTCCGCACAGAGGAGGGGATGATCCTGGGGACGGTGACCTACATGTCTCCCGAGCAGGCCCAGGGGAAGAAGGTGGACGCCCGTTCCGACATCTTCTCTTTCGGAGCGGTGCTGTATGAGGTGATTTCAGGCCGCCGCGTGTTCGAGGGCGAGTCGGTAGCAGAGACGATGGCGGCGATCATTCGTGATGAGCCGAAACCTCTGAGCCAGGTTCGAGATGACGTGCCCGACGAGCTCGCAAGGATCATCCATCGCTGCCTGAGAAAAGAGCCCGACCGGCGTTTCCAGTCGATTTCGGATGCCAGGGTCGAATTGCAGGAGGTGCAGGAAGGGCTCGAGTCCCACCCGGAGGCAGGACAATCGCCGACCCCACGGCGAAAGCTTCGGTGGATCGTCCCCGTCCTCTTGATCATCATCGGCCTTGCTCTCGTCACCAGTTGGTGGCTTTTGCGCCCTGCTCGAGAGTCGCAGCCAATTCTGACTGCCGTTCCGCTTACCACGTACTCCGGATGGGAACGCGGGGCCGCTTTTTCGCCGGATGGCAATCAGCTGGCATTTCAGTGGAATGGTGAAAAGGAAGACAATTATGACATTTACGTTAAAACCATTGGGCCCGACAAGCCACTTCGTCTGACATTCGACCCAGAGGCTGACAGCAATCCTGCCTGGTCTCCCGACGGCAAACAAATCGTGTTTCTAAGAAGCAAAGGCAGAGGAGCATCCATCTACACGATTCCTCCGCTAGGAGGCGTGGAGCGAAAAGTCGGTGAGACCAGGTATGTATTCAAAGGACAACTGTTCGGACGCAAGCTCGCTTGGACTCCCGACAGCAAAGGAATAGTGGTGTCGGAACGAGAGGCGGATTCCGACGCGAATGCGTTGTTCCTGGTGCTGCTTGGTACTGGCAAGAAACTAAGGCTGACGTCTCCGCCGGGCGGATTCAACGGTGACGCCGACCCGGCATTCTCCCCGGATGGGAAGGTCCTCTCGTTTTGCCGAATGCGCGACTTCGATTCGATGGACCTATATCTGCTTCAGATGACACCAAGGTTTGAGCCCGTGGGCAACGCTCAGATTTTGACAGACCGAGTACCGATCAAGTGGCGCAATATCTACGGACAGGCCTGGGGAGCCGGCGGCAAAGAGATCATCGTTTCAATGGGAAGTGGAGCCAGCACCCAACGGCTTTGGCGGGTTCCCGTGCACGACCCTGGCTCGAGCACGCGGGTCGATTCTGTCGGGTTCGACACGGGGTATCCTGCCTTCTCACAAGCCGCCCGTCGCTTGGCGTTTTCAGTCCAGGAGGAGGTGAGCAGCGCCTGGATTTTGGTAGACCCTGGCGATGGAAGCACCCGGCCCACCGCGGAGAAAATCATTTCCTCCACAAGACGTGAAGAGCAGTGTCAGGTTTCGCCCGACGGAGAAAAGATAGCCTTCAGATCCACTCGGTCCGGTGCCGCGAACATCTGGCTTTGTAACAAGGACGGGTCTGGACTCTTCATGGTCACCAATTTCGACGGAACCTGGTGCGGATCCCCCGCTTGGTCGCCAGATGGTCGCACGATACTCTTCGACGCGCGCGACAAGGGTCAAAGCGAAGTCTATGCAATCGCTTCCGAAGGAGGTCCGCTTCGGCAGTTGACCGATCACCCGGCCGACGACGTCACGCCGAGCTTTTCACGGGACGGGCAATCGATATACTTCACCTCTAACCGAACCGGTCGGTGGGAGGTCTGGAAAATGCGATCATCGGGCGGTGAGCCGGTTCAGGTCACGCACAAGGGCGGATTCTACCAGCAGGAGTCTGTTGACGGGAGGACTCTGTTTTTCGGGAGAGACCGGCTCACCACTGGTGTTTACCGAATTCCGGTCGAAGGTGGAGACGAAGCCCTGTTTCTCTCCGACGCCCTAATCGAGCTGTTTGCTCCAACTGCGCGCGGGTATTACTTTTGGAAAACCCCGACTCGCGAATTAGTATTCCTTGACCCATCCACGGACGCCAGGCGCGTTGTGACGGTCATAGAGAAGAACCCGCGTTGGTTCCTTTCCGCGTTGCCCGACGGCAAGCGTTTACTCTATTCTCAGATGGACCGAAGCTCGTCCGACCTGTACCTAATCGAGAACTTCCGGTGATCCCGCACCGAGTGCGGGCCATGCACGAGCATTCCTGACAGCGAAGCGTGATCGCGAGGCGATAGCCTCTCTTCCTTCCTTCTCTTTTGCAGCAGCGTGAAGGCGTGCCTCACGCAGCGAGAAAACGGACGTGAGCCAGGTTAAATTCGGGAATGAAAAAAGGAGCAGATTTCCACAAGATTATGGGTCACCGCGTGTGATGAACTGAGAGCCAGCGGGGAAGCTCAACCGAGTTGAAAGTGCAGTCGGATACCGGCTACCGCCCCCCTGAGGCCACTACTCACGGCGTCAACATTTGGCCTCATAGTCGCCGTGAGTTCCAGATCCCGGTCGTTGAATCCGAAGAGCATCGTTAGGCGAGGCGATATATGGCTGGACGATACCGGGGACGCGGAATTGGTTTGCCAGCGGCCTTGGCGGCCTCGAGCCAGGCAGCCTTCGCCGCCTCTGCTTCGCGAAGAGCTTCTTCTGGCGTATTTGCGCAGGCCGAGCACATCGCCAAGTCTGGGATGTCCGCGATGTAGCAGTCATCCTCTTCGCTGAAGAAGATGTTGATGTGGTAATCCTTCATTCCGGTTCCTCTAACTTCAAAAGGGAAGCAGCGAGACAAAATCTGCTGTCCCTGAGTACCTACCCAGAGGGTCGAAAATAGTGCCTGTCGATCGCGGTAAGTTATTGAAAGATTGGTCGGGACGGTGAGATTCGAACTCACGACCCCCTGAACCCCATTCAGGTGCGCTACCAGGCTGCGCTACGTCCCGACCCGGTGGGAGAGATTAATATACCAGAATTCGACAAGGAATTATGCGGATAGCGCAAATTGAGTCGGCTTTCACTGTGAGACAGCCAGAGGGCCGACCCTGCTGAACCGTCGGACGGGGCGGGGACTCCCCTTGCCCCAGCGCCGGCGAGGTCCCGGGGAGAGAAACACAGTCAGGCGGTCTTGGAGCGACGCCAGGATAGTGGTTGGCGCCAGCCGGTGCCGGCGACGGGGATTCGACAGAGTACCCGGGTCCCGGCGCCCGGTTTGCTGTCAATCGTCAACTGCCCACCCAACGCGTCGGCCCGGCTTTGAAGGCTATGCAGCCCGGCACCGCCGGTGTCGGCAGCCACGAGATCAAAGCCGACCCCGTTGTCCCGAATCTCCACTTCCAGAAAGCCGTCAGCCAGGCGAAGCTCGATCGTCGCCTCGGTGGCGGCCGCGTGACGGACCAGGTTGTGAAGACACTCCTTGTAGATCAGATAGACCTGTCGCCGGAAATCGTTGCTGAGCGCGATCCGACCTTCGGTGTCCGAGGCCTCGAAGCGGTGCCGGACACTGCCGTCGGCAAAAAGGTCGTTCGCGAACCGGCGCATGCGATGAACGAGGTCTCCCAGGCTGTCCCTCGCCGGATTTATGGCCCAGACAATATCGCTCATGGCATCGACCAGGGAGCGCGTCATAACGGTGACCTGCGAAAGGGAATCAATGGCGGAAGCCGGGTCGTCAGGCAGCCGCCGGACAGCCACCTCGCAGAGAATCGAGATCTGCGAGAGACTCGACCCAATGTCGTCGTGCAGGTCAGTGGCGATCCTGGTGCGCACCCGCTCCATTTCCAGGCGCCGGCGAAGGCGAAATCTCACGCCGGAAAAGACCCCGAGCCCGAGAACGGCGACACCCGTCAGCACGAACCACCACTGACGCCAGACGGGCGCCAGGACAGTAAACTGGACGATTGCAGGGCTCGGGCTTTCCAGACCAACCGAATTCACCGCCTGCAACTCGAGCCGGTATTTTCCGGGGCGAACGCCGACGAGATCCAGGCTGCGCTGACTGGCAAGGAAACGCCACTCCGAAGCGCCTCCCAGCCGATAGCGATAATTCAGCACTTCGCCTGGCACGAAACTCACTCCGGCGAAGTCGATGGAAACCGTGTTCCGGTCAAGAGGGACAACGACGTCTTTGACGACCGGCTGTCCGACAGAATCGACCGGCCAGGGAATTCCCCCAAGGCGCAGGCCTCTGACGAACACCTCGGGAGCGTGCGGCTGCGCGGGGTCTTCGAGAACGAGTCGGGAAACACCAAGAAAAGTACCGAGCCACAGAGTCCCGGTGGGGTCCAGCAAACCAACGTTTTGCAGATTTCCAGCCAGGCCATCGTCCGTCGTGAAGTGCCTGATGGTGCCGCCCTTCGGATCCCAGCGGTCCAGACCGCGAGCAGTTCCAATGTAGAAGGCACCCTTCCGATCCTGCAGGATGAAACGAGCGTGATTGCTGGAAAGCCCCCGCTGGGTAGTCAGCGAGACAAAGCGGGGATGCTCGGCATCCGGGTCAGGGATGCATACGGCGCCACTTACACGTGAAGCGGCCCAAACCTGCCCCTCCCGGTCCGTATAGAGGCCGTAGATCGAGCCCGCCGGGAAACCGTTGGCAGCGGAATAATGAGTCATACGGCCTTTCCTGTAGCGCCATATCCCGTTCCCCAGCAGTCCGATCCAGACATTTCCAGCGTGGTCCTCAGCGAAAGCAGTGGGCATGCCACCGATATTGAATGTCGAGAAGCGGCCGTGCTTGTTCAACCTCGCCAGCTGGCGGGAGCCGGTCACCAAGCTCACCCAGATGTCCTTGCGCGAGTCCTGGAACAGAGCAAAGACCTTGAGCGACGGTAAACCATCCCGTTCGGTGTAGCGGCGTGACGGCTGGCGTCCGCTTAATGCCTTGAACGAGGGGTTCGGCGCGTAGTGCCAGAGGCCCTCGGCGCCTGTCGCCAGCCACCATCCGCCTTTGTCGTCCTGCAGCACCCCCTGGGGACCGATCCAGTCGAAACGCTCTGAGCCCGGGATGATGACTGGCGAGAAGCTGCGGCCGTCCCAAGCCGCAAAGGACTTGCCTTGCACCGTGAACTGAAAGACGACATGCCCGGCCCAATCCTGAAAAACGAGGTTGACGCGATTGCCGGGTAACCCGGTTGAAGCGTTGAACGTCTCGAAGCCCTGCCGGCTGATTTTGAGCGCACCGCCGTGGTCGGTTCCCAGCCAGATATTCTGTTCCCGGTCTTCGGCTAAGGCCGTTATTTCCGGATCGGTCAACCCGTGCGCAGTGGTGTACGCCCGGATGGTGACCTGCTTTTGCTGGTTCCTGGTGCTCGGGCCGGGTCGCCCCGCAGAAGACGCTGCGCTCACGGCACTGTTTGTTTCGGGGTCAAGGCACGCCAAACCTCGCACTGTCCCAACCCAGAGCCGACCGTTGCGCGAGGCTTTCAAAGAAAGAACGCGGCTGGACGGGAGCCCGTCCTTCACGGTGTACCTCGCAACGACCCTCACGCCGCCGGGGCTAGTCGGACGAAGACGGAAAACGCCATCGTTCGCTCCCAGCCAGAAGTCCCCCCCGGTTGCCGATTCAAGTACGAAGCACTCGTCTTCCGGAATCCCCTGAAGGGTTCCAAAGCGGGTCACGACGCCGTCCGGAGTTCGGCGGTACAAACCGGAATTAGCCGCAATCCAGAGCGTCCCGGCGCCGTCAAATAACAAATCCCGGACAAAGGAATCCGACCACTTCTCCGTTCTAAACTTGACGTCGACCGACTGCAGGCTCCACGATCCTCTCTTTTGAGTCAGTCTGAACAATCCCTGAAAAGCACCGCACCAGATGGAGCCGTCCGGCCCTTCCAGCATACGGCCTATCTGAAAACCAACCGACCGAATGTCGGGTCCCCGAGGAGGGCGAAATCTCTCGAAGCGGTCCTCGGATTTTTGGCTGCCGCGGCGCAGCCGGCAAACGCCGTCACTGGTCCCCAGCCAGAGGTGTCCGGCGCGCGTCTCCAGGACGTCCGAAACGAGCTTGTCGGGGAGGCCGTGATCGGTCGTGTAGGTCACGAACTGGTAGCCGTCGAACCAGGAGACACCGTCGCTCGTGCCGAACCAAAGCAGGCCGCGGGAATCCTGACGAATCGCGTTGACCTGGTCCATCGCCAGCCCGTCGGCGATGGTGTAAGACTTTAGGGGGAGGATTTCGGCGCGCAAGCAGGGAGCGAAGACAATCGCAATGATCAGAAGCTGCAGAGCGGACTTTCCCATCAAGATCCCCCCAACTCTCGAAGGCTGAACTATAGCAAAAGAGGGGGATCATGGCAGCAGGGAGGAAGGAGGGGCGTACAGGAGAGGCAGCACGCGCCGGGAGGCGGGGGCGAGCGGGGAGCTTTTATCGTGGCCGGACTCTCCAGAGTCCGGCAGCCGGGCTTAGGAAGCCCGGCGAAAACGAGTTGGTTGGCTGCCCCTCGTCGTTTTCGCCGTCCTTGAAGTCCGGCTGCCGGACTCTGGAGAGTCCGGCCACGATAAAAGCTCCCCGCACGGCCGAGTGTGCAAGCCCGCATCACTGGCTAAGTTAACGCTTTTGGGCGTCTCGCCCGCGCTCCCAGGGAGTGGTCCCCCTATTCAATCACCGTCGGCGGGACGGAGGAGAGGAAGGCCAGGGAGTCGGAGGCGAACAGCTCTTGAGCCACCACCCCTTCGGTTGCTTCCACGAGCACGTACCCGCCGAGCTGTGAGGCACTTGCGGGAACCAGCTCGGCGACAAGCTGGGACATCCGCTGACCGGCGGCCAGGATCTGATTCTTCTTTCCAACCAGCGCGCCCGTTTTGGAATACACCGAAATGGTCACACTGGCAGGCCCTGAACCTGGGTTGTAGACGGCGATGCCGGTAAAAAACCCGCCTCCATTCGCGACGTGGTTGAAAACCGCTTTCTTGAACGGCTTGTCCTGAAGTGCCAAGGCGGCGACGTACTTGCAATTCAGGGGGTCGCCAAAGACTACATCCCCCACTACCCCGGGCCCATCTGCTTCCACCTTCAGAGAGCCGACATACGTGGCAGAAGTTGACGTCGACAGGGTCACGTCCACGTAACCGTGGTAGAGGCCTCCAGGCAGAAGCTCGAGCGTCTTTGGGATGCCCAGACTGGTCCCCGAATCATTAATCCCACGGATCGTCACATTTCGGGTCTCATCACTGGTGTTTATGAGCCGCAGAAAGGTGAAATAGCTGTCGACCTTCGCGATCTGCGCCGAGTAAAGCACGTTGCTGTCGCTTTCGGGAACCAGAGCATTCAGGCAGAACGTGGTGTTGGCCTGCGTGAGACGGATGACAGCCGCTCCTACGATCCCTTCGCCGAGGGTCACCCTAACCCGCAGGTAGGCTCCGGCGATGACGCCGGGATTTTCGCCGAAGAACTGGCTGACCGATCTCTGCAGCACCTTGAAAGGACCGATCGTGTACGGCTGCGAAAGGCCCATCGTTTTCCCGTCGACGTTGATCATCTCGCACTGGACCTGGGTGATCGTGCTGTTCGGGTTGGCCAGGGTGAGGATGGTGTCGGCCGTCTTCCCGCGGAAGGCCCCCTGCCCCTGGTATATGCGGCTGAAATACAGGTTCTTGGCCGGGGCAGACCAAGGCACCGCGCCATCCAGCTGGACACCGTCCCCGTACTGCGAGAACGCGCCAACCTGAGAGCTGTCGGAAGTGAGCTCAACCCAGACGGTGGTGTCCTTACTGGGATTCGCACCGAATATCTCGTCCGCCAGCAAGGCCGTCTGGTGCCCACTTGAAAGCATCCGCACAGCGGGGTTCTGAGGCGCCGTCGCCTCCACACCGGCCTTTGTGTAGGCCGTGAACTTCAGTATCCCGAGGGAATCAGAGTAGTTCGAAACCGCGAATCCGTTGAAGGAATTGGCGCCGATGTCAAAGTACGGGAAGAAAAGTCGGGTCTGGTAGTGCGTCTCGCCGCTGGTTCTGTATCCAAAAACGGCGTTGCTCAGGCCGACTATAGTCTTTCTACCGGTCACGAGCCGTTTATCGGCTGTATGGAAATAAAGATTGAGCCCATAGACCGCAGCCGCATTGACGGTCAGGGTGAGGTGGTGGTTTTCCACAGTTCCGGTCACCTGGGACGCCGTAGTGCCCCCGATGGCCTTGTAGGTTCCCTTGACTGTCTTGAAGTCATCCTGTGAGTTCAATGTCAGGACGCCTTCTCCTCCCCCATCCGTATGCAAAAGGAAAGTGCCCTCCCACTTGTCGGTAAAGAATGCATTATCGGGAGATAGCGGAATCAGCCCGAGTGGGTCCTCTCCTGGCCGTTTCATCAACACGCCATAGGCGACGCCGCCCTTGGTCGTTGTGCCCGTGGCGTACATCCCGGCCCCCGGGCCCGAGTCAAAGACCCGCATTTCGAAGAGTTGACCAGCGGGTGTCCCAGAGATCTCCACGGAAGGAGGCGGCGGCTCGGGGTGGTCGAAGTCGACAATCAGCTGCATCCGATCGCCGCCCGACCCGTTCAACCGACCGTACACGATTCTCCTGACCGAGCTGTTATCCTCATAGAACGTGCCCACGCGCGCCCAGGCCGTCGTCGACAGCTCCGGGATCTCTTTGTTGAAGAGGTCGTCGCTGGTGTATTTTACGTTGCCCGCCAACCGGCTTCGGCGGATGACCAGTTTTCCATACTGGCCATCGACCCAGGTATCCCAGGCGCCAAGCCACATTTCTTCCGTCGACGGAGAGGTCCAGTCGCTCGCCGGCTCTATTATGATTTGAAAGCCGCTGGAGAGGCCCGCCGTGACGTCGTAATCCACCTCCTTAAATCTCTCGTAGTGATCTTTGTAGAGGAGCTTCTTTCGATCCCGGTCATAGCCGATCAACAACATGGAATGACCCGGAATAGCCCCCTCCACGATCACTTCAAAGCCGCTGTAAATGCACTTCTCGTAGAAGTCGATCTTGTTGGCGAGCGCCGAGTCGTCTGCGAAGACCATATCGGCCACACCGAAGCGAGCGTTGCGCCGCGCGTCGACGGGAATGAAAGCACGATGCACGGGCTTTTCATCAACCGACAGGAAGTCGAACTTCTTCTCGGAGAATTCGTAGTTGTCCAACTGCGCTTGAGTCGGGGATTTAGTGCAGGCGTCACAGTGCTCATCGCCGAAGAGCGCCAACTGGGCACTGGGATAAAAGGCCGGGTCCTGAACGAACACGGCATACTGCTCTTCGGGCAGACGGATATCGGACAACATCAGGCTAGCCGGGCCCCGCAAGGCTCGAGTGACTCCCTCCTCCCCGCAGACGATAGTGCTGGTTTCGTGGTTGGCTGAAGCGCTCGTCGTCATACTGGTTTTGACGCGATCCACGTAGTAGAGCTCAGAAAGGTTCAAAGCCTTATATTGCTCGAACGCGTGAAAGTTCTCCAGCTTGGCCATGTGGAAGGCAGGTGGATTGGCCGCTTTGTATGCAACGTATCTGTCGCAATAGCCAGCCTTGTAGAAGCTCGAGTTGGGATTCGAGCAGTACTTCCTGGTGTAGGCCGCTTCCACTCCCGCTATAAACGAAAAGCTCGGACACATGCCGGTGGGCCACTGGCCCTTGGAAGACGTGTTATGAACGCTGAGATCGCGAACTTTCGCCGCTTTGAAGCCCGCGTTGTCCGATGATGGCAAACGCGCAGCGAAGTCGATCAGCTTTTCGGCTTGTAAAGCTCCGGCACTGGAAACTATCAGTAGAAGCAGCAGCAGCAGTAGTTTTTTTGGCACAGTGGGTTCTCCTCGGACAAATGGGTCTTGTTGAAGCCTTCTTTCTTTCCGGCTGATTATCGGCATTGACTCGGGACCCTGTCACTGCATCAACTTGCAGCTTCGAAGCAGCGTACCTCGAGGTTCTTCGATTTCGGGCGTCCATGCCTACACATTGATGTAGCTTCAGGGACCATGACCGGCTCTATACTGGCCAGGTATCGTCGAATGACCGAGGCGCTTACGATGCGCGCCACAGCGAGAGGGGATATTTCATGCTGACCATCGCCATCGTCGAGGACCAGGCCGTAATCCGCGAGGGTCTCGCCTTTCTCATCGACAACACTCCGGGATTCAAGTGCGTCGGGCGTTACCGCACGATGGAAATAGCGCTGCATGAAATCCCTACAGCTTTGCCTGAAGTCGCGCTGATTGATATCGGGTTGCCTGGCATGTCGGGGATCGAGGGCATTCGCATTCTCAAGGAGCGGCACCCTGATATTCTGCTGCTCACTCTGACGGTATACGATGACGATGAACGAATCTTCGACGCCATATGCGCGGGAGCAAGCGGCTACATACTGAAGAAGACCCCGCCGGCCAAGCTGCTGGAATACATCGACGAGGCGCGTTCCGGCGGAGCGCCGATGTCCCCCGAGATTGCCAGGAAAGTGATGGAGTTGTTTCGGAAGACTCCGCCCCCTAAGAAAGCCGACCACAACCTGACCGCGCATGAGGCCAGGCTGGTCAGAATGCTGGTAGACGGGCATACCTGCAAGTCAGCCGCGGCCGACCTGGGGGTAACCGTGCACGCGATCACCTGGCACCTGCGCAACGTCTACGAGAAACTGCATGTGCATTCGAAGACGGAAGCCGTCTCCAAGGCTCTGAGGGAGGGGCTGGTTTAGGCCGCCAGGCTGGGAAGTTGGAACTAGCGCTTCTCGACCTTGCCGGCGCCCGCCTGGGCATCCGGCAGCAAGATCTCCGACATGATGAGCTGAGTGCCAGGGGCGGCTTCGGTCTCAGTGGCCGGCGCGGCGAGTTTCGTCGGCGACGAGCGGGCTTTTGAAGACCTTTCTGCAGCCTTGTCCAGAATCTGCAGGATCTCCTGGGCGAGTCCCTTGATCTGCGCTAACGTCTCGGCTGGGCTCACCTTGCGCTTGCGCAGCAAGGGAAACTCCTGACCGTTTATCAGCCCCTGCTCAAGAAGCCGGCGACCAGCGCCGGCGATGGTGTAACCCTCCTGATACAGGAGACGCTTGATGGTGTCGATGATTTCGAGATCTTTGAGGCGGTAAATCCGCTGCCCCGACTTGTTGCGCGTGGGGGCAAGAGCCGAGAACTCGGACTCCCAGTAGCGGAGGACGTGCGCCTCAACGCCACAGATGTCGCATACTTCCCCGATCTTGTAGAAAAGCTTCTTCGGGTATTTGGACATTTAGCGAATCAGAAGTGAATGGTCCGTGAGGGCTTGAAGACCACGTACTTGCTCGGAGCAAGCTGGATCCGAGACCCATCCCGCGGATTCCTTCCGACACGACTCCTTCTGTGCATGACCCGGAGGGATCCAAAACCGGAGAGTTTCACCGCCTCCCCCTGCGTCAGCCGGTCCTTGACCAAGTCTATGATGGTCTCAACGAGGTGCTTGGCATCTTTCTGAGACATGCCGCCGTGAGTCTCATGCACTATTTGAGCTAAGTGGGCCTTGATCATGAAACCTTCCTTTGTCACTGCCTTTGGAGCCCCCGTGCGCCTCATATTAAGCACCTCCCAGATGGGTGTCAAGGAAATGGTGGGACAGGATTAGGTGGGGTTTGAAGGGTGACGGGGGAACAAGGTGACAAGGTGACGGGTGACAAGGTGACGGGGTGACGGGGTGATGGGGTGACGGGGTGACAAGGTGATGGGATGACAAGGTGATGGGATGACAAGGTGATGGGATGACAAGGTGA
>RPQK01000090.1 GCA_003819755.1 Acidobacteriota bacterium
CAGTCGAGCCCGCGAAACACGTGTCAGTCCTACGGACCTGGGTCGCTTTGCGGTCCGGTTTCTATAGACGTGCCGGTCCTACGGACCTGAAGACATGCCGCCGCGATGTCCTCCCGTTCGGATACTCGCCAGAAAAACAGTTTCTCCCCCCCACCTGTCGATTTCTCCCTCCGCCATTCGACTGATTAGCAAAAGCAGGCCAGGTCGGGTGCCGGTGCCAACCCGTTGGCACTTTGCCAACCGGCTAGCATTTGGATGTTGGCACTCGTTGTCCCAGCCGGACGGGATATTTCCCTTATCCGATCGGTTTTCAGCGAGTTCCTTACGTTGACGCCTGACTCGGCAGCGCTGGCACCGCTCGTGCAGTCTCCCGGGCAATGCTAAGAATCACGATCAACGATACCGTTTCCGAGCAGCGCTGGCTCCTCCAGGGCCGGCTCGCCGGGACTTGGGCGAAGGAGCTTCGGTCAAACTGGGAGAAGGCAAAGACCGGACGACAGGGACGCCGGCTGGTCGTTGATCTCAGTGATGTGACCTTTATCGACGAGAGCGGCGCAGAGGTGCTAGGGGAAATGATGAAGGAGGAAGCTCGCTTCATCACCTGCGGTATGTGCACGAAGTACCTTATTGCAAAGCTCGCGCGCAAGACGCGATGAATTGAATGTCTCAACGCGTTAGTCGCTTCTCGCCTACAGGAGAGATTTTTATGGCAAAACGGATGATTCTCGTGCTGGCTGTGACGGCCGTCGTCCTCGGAGCCCTTGGGTTCGTGAAGTTCCGGCAGATTCAGGCGGCAATGGGGCAGGCGGCGGGCTTCCAGCCACCGCCGGAAGCGGTGACCACAATCGTCGCCCGGCAGGAGAAGTGGCCGACCACGCTAAGCGCCATTGGCACGGTCGCGGCCGTTCAGGGCGTTACAGTGAGCGCTGATCTTCCGGGCATCGTCCAGCAGATCACCTTCGAGTCCGGCGGGGCGGTGCGGCAGGGAGAACTGCTGGTCCAACTCGATACCCAGCAAGAGCAAGCTCAGTTGCTTGCTGCTGAGGCCGAGCGGGATCTGGCCCATCTGAACTTCGACCGGATGCAAGGCCTGGTCAACGAAGGCGCGACCGCGCGGGCGGATTACGACCTGGCCGCGGCCGAGCAGAAGCGAACCGAGGCGAAAGTCGCCGAGATCCGAGCAACGATCGCTCGAAAGACAATCCGCGCGCCGTTCTCGGGGCTTCTCGGTATCCGCCAGGTTAACCTGGGACAGTACCTCTCGGGTGGCGATCCTGTGGTCCCGCTGCAATCCCTCGATCCGATTTATGTCAATTTCGGCGTGCCGCAGCAGGAGGCCAGGCAAATGCAGATCGGCCGGGGGGTCCGTGTAAATAACGGCAATCAGGCAGTCAGGGGACAGATCACAGCCGTTAACGCCGTGGTAGACGAGGATACCCGGAACGCACAGATCCAGGCGACCTTGTCGAACCCGAGTCGGAGCCTCCGTCCCGGCATGTTCGTGGAGGTGGATATCGTCGTCGGCTCCAGCCGTTCGGTGGTCGCGCTGCCGGCGTCCGCCATCAGCTATGCCCCCTATGGCGATTCGGTGTTTGTCGTATCCGAGCTGAAGAACGCGAAGGGCCAGACTTACCGTGGCGTGAGCCAGAGGTTCGTGACACTGGGAAGTGCGCGCGGAGATCAGGTCTCAGTCCTCTCGGGCCTGAAGCCGAAGGAAGAGGTCGTGACTTCCGGGGCCTTTAAGCTGCGCAACGGCATGGCTGTTCTCGTGAATAACTCGGTCCGGCCTGCCAACGAGAGATTCCCGAAGCCGGAGGACAACTAAGATGCGCTTTACCGATCTGTTCATCAGACGGCCGGTCCTGGCCACCGTTGTCAGCCTGGTCATTCTCATCGCGGGCTTGCAGTCGATTCGTTCACTGAGCGTCCGGCAGTACCCGCGCAGCGATATGGCGATTATCCGCGTTTCGACCGTGTACGTCGGCGCAAACGCGGACCTCGTGCGGGGTTTCATAACGACACCGCTTGAGCGCGTCATCGCGAGTGCCGACGGCATCGACTACCTCGAATCTTCGAGCGCCCAGGGCATGAGCACAATCACCGTGCACCTCAGGCTCAACTATGACACCAACGCCGCCCTCACGCAGATCCAGACGAAGGTCGCTCAGGTCCGCAACGATCTCCCGCCGGAGGCCGAGGCGCCGATCATTGAACTGGAAACGGCAGACAATCAGTTTGCGGCGATGTACCTGGGCTTCTCTTCCGCCGATCTGGATCAGAACCAGATCACCGATTACCTGATGCGGGTCGTCCAGCCGAAGCTGAGCGCCATCAGCGGGGTGCAGCGTGCGGACATCCTCGGCGACCGCACATTCGCCATGCGGATATGGCTGAAGTCCGACAAGATGGCGGCGCTCGGCATTTCGCCCTCGGCGGTCCGCGAAGCGCTGGCCCGCAACAACTACCTGTCCGCACTTGGCCGGACGAAAGGTTCCATGGTGTCGGTGAACCTCGTCGCGAACACGGATCTGCGCACGCCCGAAGAGTTTCGCCAGCTGGTGGTCAAGGAGGAGAAAGGAGTCGTCGTCCGTCTCGACGAAATCGCCGACGTCGTGCTCGGCGCCGAGAACTATGACGAGGACGTTCGCTTCAACGGGCAGACGGCTACCTTCATGGGCGTCTGGATACTTCCTACCGCCAACTCACTGGAAGTGATCGGCCGAGTGCGTCAGGCCATACCCGAGATCGCCTCTCAACTGCCGGTCGGGATGAAGGTCGGTATTCCTTACGACTCGACCGAGTACATCCAACATGCCATCGACGAGGTGCTGACCACACTCATCGAGACACTCCTGATCGTCGTGGTGGTCATCTTCCTCTTCCTCGGATCGTTTCGGTCGGTCCTGATCCCCGTTGTCGCTATCCCGATTTCACTTGTTGGGGCGGTGTTCCTGATGCTGGTGGCTGGGTTCACGATCAACCTGCTGACGCTGCTCGCGATCGTCCTCTCGGTTGGACTGGTGGTTGACGACGCCATCGTCATGGTCGAAAACGTCGAGCGGCACCTGCATTCGGGCAAGGCTCCGTTCCAGGCAGCCATCCACGCCGCCCGGGAATTGGTAGGCCCAATCATTGCCATGACGATCACCCTGGCGGCTGTGTACGCTCCGATCGGCATACAGGGCGGTTTGACCGGCGCTCTCTTTCGCGAGTTCGCGTTCACTCTCGCCGGGGCCGTCATCGTCTCCGGTGTGGTTGCCCTGACGCTATCGCCGATGATGGGCGCCAAGCTGCTGCGCGCGGGAGACACCGAGCGAGGGTTCGCGGGCTGGATTAACCGCCGCTTCGATAGTGTGCGTGGCCGTTATACCCGGACCCTGTCCGGAACTCTCCGCTACCGGCCTGTGGTGCTGACCCTGTGGGCCATCGTGGGTATCCTGATGGTCCCGTTCTACATGTTCTCGCAGCGCGAGCTGGCGCCGGCCGAGGATCAAGGCGTGGTTTTCGGCGTCATTCAGGCCGCTCCGAACTCCACGCTCGATCAGACGAAGCTCTTCGCATCACAGATTTATGATGTGTATCGTTCGTTCCCGGAAAGCGAGAGCACCTTTCAGATTACCTTCGCCACCGGCGGCTTCGGAGGGATGGTAACGAAACCGTGGAGCGAGCGGACCAGGACCGCCCAGGAACTTCTGGTGCAGTCGTCGGGTCTTTTGTCGAAGATCCCGGGCATTCGCGTCATCCCGCTCACACCTCCGCCGCTTCCCGGCGGTGGGGACTTCCCTGTCGACTTCGTCATCGCCTCGGCGGCTGAGCCGGAGCAACTCCAACAGTTCGCGAACCAGCTGGTGCAAAAGGCCTTCGCCAGCGGTCTGTTCATGTTTGCCGATGCCGACCTGAAATTTGACCAGCCGCAGGCCCGCGTCGTCTTCGACCGCGACAAGCTCCGGTCTCAGGGGGTTGATTTGAGCCAGGCCGGTCAGGATCTTTCCATCATGCTGGGCGGCGACTATGTCAATCGCTTCAGCATCCAGGGCCGGAGCTACAAGGTCATTCCGCAGGTGAAGCGGGTCGAGCGCCTGACCCCCGATCAGCTCACGCAGATCTACGTTACCGGGTCCGAAGACAAGCTCGTTCCCCTGTCAACCTTCGCCGGGTTGCAGACCAGCGCCGAGCCCCGGGAGCTGAAGAAGTTTCAGCAGCTTAACGCGGTACGCATCCAGGGCGTCGTGCCGCCGCAGGTCCCGCTCGACCAGGCGCTTCGCTTCCTTGAAGATGAGGCACGTGCCGTCCTGCCGCAGGGCTTCACGGTCGATTATGCCGGGGAATCCCGGCAACTCCGCGTCGAGGGCAGCAAGTTTCTCGCCACGTTCTTGCTGTCCGGGATTCTGATCTACCTGGTTCTCGCAGCGCAGTTCGAGAGCTTCCGCGACCCCTTTATCATCCTGGCGGGCTCGGTGCCGCTCGCGATCTCGGGCGCGCTCGTGTTCTCTTTCCTGGAGTTCACCACGTTAAACATCTACAGCCAGGTGGGGCTGATCACGCTCGTCGGCCTCGTGTCGAAGAACGGCATTCTGATCGTGGAGTTCGCGAACAAACTCCAGCAAACGGGGATGGACAAGCTCAGTGCGATCATCGAGGCCTCGGGCACCCGCCTCCGGCCCATCCTGATGACAAGCGCCGCGACTGTCTTCGGGCACCTCCCGCTCATCCTGGCCTCGGGGCCGGGAGCAGGGGCCCGTAACAGCATCGGAATCATGCTGGTCAGCGGAATGATCGTCGGGACTCTGTTCACGCTGTTGGTAGTGCCGTCAATCTACATGCTGGTGGCCCGCAAGCGCGTCCCTGCGCAGGCTACGCAGGCTAGCAACGATGCCAGACAACGCACCTTCCCCTTTGCCGAACCTGTGGGAGCGGAGGAATGAAGGCTCCCGGCGACCCGGAGTGAAAACAATGAAAACGAAACTGATTCTCCTCTCTTTGACAGCGATCCTGATGGCCGGTTGCGGGGCGAGCCGTGTCGGGCCTGATTACCGCAAACCGCCTGTTGATACACCAACTGTCTTTCGAGGCGACGCCCCGGTAGCACAGCCGGCCAGTCTGCGTTCTCTCGCAGATCATACATGGTGGGAAGTGTTTCGGGACGAGCAACTGCAGCATCTCATCCGCACCGCCCTCGAGCAGAACTATGACATTCGGATTGCTGCCCGGCAGGTGCTCCAGGCTCGGGCACAGCTCGGCGTCACACGGGCGGACCAGCTTCCGTCTCTAACAGCATGGACAGGGGCGAGCAACCTGCGCACTCCAGGCTCGGGGCCTATTCCAGCCATAGAGACTAGTCCAACCGAACTCAATCTCAACCTTTCCTGGGAAGCGGATTTCTGGAGCAAGTACCGCCGCGGAACTGAAGCCGTAAGGGCCGAGCTACTGGCCAGCGAGTGGGCGCGCCAGGCGGTGATTACAACGGTAGTCGCCGACGTCGCGACCGCCTATTTCCAGCTGCGCGAATTGGACCTGGAGCTGGAAATCGCACAACGCACCCTCAAATCCCGTCAAGACTCTCTGCAGCTCGTCAAGCTCCAGGAGCAATACGGAGCGGCTTCAATGCTCGAGATCCGGCAGGCGGAGCAGCTCGTTTACACCGCAGCCGGTCAGATTCCCGACTTGGAACGGCGAATCGAGCAGCAGGAAAACGCGATCAGCATTCTGCTCGGCGAAAATCCTACGGCTATCCGGCGTGGGTGGAAGCTGACCGAGCAGCTTCCTCCCCCCGACGTCCCCGCCGGCCTTCCTTCGGCGCTTCTGGAGCGTCGGCCCGATATACGCGAAGCCGAGAACAGGCTGGTCGCAGCCAATGCCCGCATCGGCGTGGCCAAGGCCGCATACTTTCCCCAACTGACGCTGACGGCCACGAGCGGACTTCGAACGGCAGCCCTCAGTAACCTGTTCAGCGGCCCGGCAGGACTCTGGACTCTGGTCGGCTCCCTGGCGCAGCCGATCTTCTCCGGCGGACGCCTGCGCTCCGGCGTGATGTTGACCGAGGCCCAGCAGCAAGAGGCTTTGCTCATCTATCAACAAACCATTCAACAGGCGTTCCGAGAAGTGTCCGACGCGCTCGTCGCTCGCCGCAAGAACCGGGATTTCCGGTTTGAACAGGAACGACTGGCCCGCTCGGCCCGGGAAGCCGCACGACTGTCCGACATCCGTTACCGGCGAGGTGCGGCCAGTTACCTGGAGGTCCTCGATAGCAATACCCGGTACTTTGAAGCCGAGCTGGGCCTCGCCCAGTCTCAGCTCAACGAGCTCCTGGCCCTCGTGGAGCTCTACAAAGCCCTTGGCGGCGGCTGGGAACAGTAACCGCTTGGAGCGCAGGCTTCTCTGTTTTAGGGTCATTTTCGGCCAAGCCTCCAATCTCAGCGGCGGTTGAGTGGCGCGTTTTTCGCGCTGTATCGAACCCCCGCGCCTCTGGAGCGCCTCTAGTGGCACAGTTGCGGGGGCGCTCCAGAGGCGCGGGGTTTCGATACAGCGCAAAAAACGCGCCACTCAACCGCCGCTGAGAGTCGCCGGCCCGGGCTGCGAGCAACATCTCTTTAGTCAACCGACTCCGCCCTGCTATGATCCCCTCCATGCGACATCGATTAACTGTCGGACTCATCTTGATCCTTCTTTCCGCAACCTCGCTTTCAGCGCAGTCCCGGAAGACTCACTACGTTGACGGAACCGCGGGTTCCGATTCCGCCAACGGGCTGTCTCCGCAGACAGCCTGGAAGACGCTCGAAAAAGTTAACAGCGTCGCTTTCGGCCCGGGCGATAGGCTCCTGTTCAAGGGAGGAAGCACATTTCAGGGGCAACTGGCCCCGAAGGGCTCCGGAACCCAGGACAACCCGATCATCGTCGATCAGTACGGTGGTTCCGCGAAACCCTTGGTCGCCGCCGAAGGTAAATTCCCGGAAGCGCTCCTGCTGAAGAACCAGGAATACTGGGAAGTGAACAATCTCGAACTGACCAACACTGGTCCCACTGCCGAGCCCTTCCGCTATGGAGTCCGGCTGATCGCCTGGGATTATGGTACGGTTCATCACCTCCACCTGAAGAACCTCTTCATTCACGACGTAAACGGCTCGCTGAGAAAGAGTCGCGGCGAGGGCCAGGGGATCGTGTGGGAGAACGGCGGGGACCAGACGCTCAGCCGCTTCGATGATCTGCTTATCGAAGGGTGCCACCTCCTCCGTACAGACCGCAACGGCATCTGCGGGTTCACACCCTACCCGACCAGCCGGAAACCGTGGTTCCCTTCTCTTCGCATCGTCATCAGGAAGAATCTGCTCGAGGACATCGGCGGTGACGGGATCAAGCCATGGGGATGCGACGGCACGCTGATCGAGCACAACGTTATCCGGGGCGGCCGGCAGCGCTGCCGGGATTACGCGGCCGGGATCTGGCCTTGGCTCTCGGACAACACGGTGATCCAGTTCAACGAGGTCAGCCGGATGAAGGGAACGAAGGACGGTCAGGCCTTCGATTCCGACGGCTTCTGTCACAACACCGTGTTTCAGTACAACTACTCGCATGACAACGACGGCGGTTTCATGCTGCTATGCGGGACCGATAACCTTGGAACCATCATTCGATACAACATCAGTCAGAATGACAGGACACGCCTCTTCCATTTTTACGACTTGATTCATGGCACCCGGATCTACAACAACGTGTTCTTCGTGGGGGAAGGCATCGACGTCCACCTGTTCGAGTGGACCCCGGGCGGCGCCGGGTGGGCGACCGACACGCAGATCCTGAACAACATCTTCTATGTCCAGGGTGTAGGAAGAAACGCCTACGGGCTTCACAAGAAACCCGTCGATGACGGGATATGGGTCACCAAGCCCGGCTTTGGAGGGGCAAAGGACGTACTCTTCCAGAACAACGTCATGTACGGGAAGTTTGACGTGCCCGAGGAATGGCTGAAAAACGTCACCGATCCAATGTTGGTCGGGGTCGGAAGCGGCAAGGACGGGTTCGATTCCCTTAAGGGGTACGAGCTGCGCGGCGGTTCGCCCTGCACAAAAGCGGGAGTGCCGGTGCCCGACAACGGGGGGCGGGACTTCTGGGGAAACAAGGTATCGCAGGGCCAGGCTCCGGCCATTGGCGTTCACGAAAAGCCCTAAGCCCGATCAGGCCAGCCGAGTTCCCCGTACTTTCGGACTTTGGGTCCTCTTTTCCGCCGACTCTCGGGCTTGGCGAAAATCAGAATATACTCGTGGACATTCTTGAACAGGAAGTTCGGAGGGTAGGGATAGCTTCCAAAGATGGGACGCTGGGCCCCGTGAGAACCCCACTTACCGCCCGTCCCATCCTTGTTCCAGACAAGCTCGCTGACTAAGACGAAACCCAGATTGCGCAGGAGAACGATGAAATCCGCTGCCAGCGGGAAGGTCAGGAGCCCGTGATCCGTGAACTGATTCACATTGGCGGTAACGATACAGAGTTTGCGTCCGGGTGACAGAACCCTGAGGCACTGCTGAAATACGGGCGTGATTTCCCGAAAGAACAGACAGTAGTTCTCGATGTTGCCAAGATTCTCCGGCCCTCGGCCGTACGAGGCCTTGTTCCAATAGGGAGGACTGGTCACCACCAGACCTACGGAATCACTGGCAAGGGAAACGAGCCCGACCCTCGCATCTCCAATCACCACCGTCAACGAATCGGACGGCGCGTTAGCAGAAACAGAAGCACATTCTGAGGTTATTATTTGCGCATACTCCGGGTTCTGCTCGACGCAAAATGCCCGCCTTCCGAGGAGCAACGAGGCTTTCGCGGTCGTTCCGATACCCGCGAAGGGATCCAGGACGAGATCGCCATAGAAAGTGAACAGTTTGACCAGGCGATGAGGGATTTCCAGAGGAAAAACCGCAGGATGGCGGTCATCCGTCGTATTCGGAACCGACCACACTGTCTTGGTATATTCGCGCCACTCGTCCTTGGTCAGCCTGCTTTTCTCTTTGGCCGGATTGTTGACTTCGTCCTTCATCCTATTTCCGGGCCGTCCGTCCCGCCGCAGTTCTTGATTTGAGCAGCATAACGCAAGCGAATCCACCGCGTCGACCGGCCTGAAGGGCCCCGAAGGTGGAGGCGTCCGCTTCCTTGGGAGGCTCGCGCCGCAACTGCTCAGCCTGATTCCGACTTCTCGAGGTTTTCCAGGATCTTTCCGAGCGACTGCTCGAAGCGGGTAATCTCGGTATTCGAGAACCCTTCGTAGAAAACACGGCTCATCTCCGCAGAAACCTCCTCGTACAGGGCATGCATTCCCTGGTTCTGGGCCGTCAGTTCGATGAGTATCTTCCGGCGGTCCTCCTTCGATCGCACGCGCACCACCTGGCCCCGCTTCTCGAGCCCGTCGATTCCGCTTGTCAGGGTCGACTTGCCCAGCGATACACGCCGGGCGATCTCGTTGATTGTCATCGGCCCCTCCTGCCAGAGCACGAACAGGATTCGACCCTGGGCGGGATTGATCTCCAGACCGCGCTCGCGCAACATGCGCGCGAACACCCGTCCCCCGGTTCGATGCACCTTGGCAATCAGAAACCCGCCCTGACGCGGCCGGCTCATAAACTGCCGGCCTCGATCTGAAACGGCTCTGTTCCCCACCACCCGACGGCGCCAGCCGGCTTCATGCGGAGAACCACGTAGTCGGGGTCGTCTGGACCCTGCCAGTAAATGCTCCACGCGTCGCTCCACAAGGCATGCTTAAGATCGGGGTCTGAAAGCACTTCCATCCGCCCGGAAAGCGAAATGCCGTGGACGTTCGACGGATCGCAATAGTAGACCGCGACCTGCGGGTTGGCGCGAATTTCCCGGACCTTCGAGGACCCGCCCGATGTCGACAGGTAGACCGTTCCACCCTGCCTCCGGCAGAACTCGCTTGCGCCCGGGTACAGATCCCGGCGCCTCAGGTTGACCAGGGCTCGGATCCGCGGGTCTTCGCCGTCCACCGTCGCGAGGTAGACTGCCGCGGACTCGTCCATCAGTTTCAGCACTGCTTCACGGTCGATCATAGGGTTGCCTTCCTTCTAATCTAATTCGATGCAGAATACTTCTATTCGAACTATTGTCAACGCCGTTTGTTTCGGCGCCGGAGGATACCTGGCAGCCGAACTCCAGTCGGGAATGAGCCGCCGGCCTGGACAGACAACATCGTCCAGCACATAGCACACGACAGGGTCTGATCCAACTCGGCAGTTTCGCTTGCGGAGTTACAAAGGGAGGATTATCGTCGCGTCATGAAATTCAGGACGTGCCTGCTCGTTATCTTGACCCTTCTCCTGACGGCTCCCGGAATTCTTGGCCCGGCTTCCACCTCGCCTCGTGCCGACCCGGCTTCATCTACCGATGAGCCGGGGATCCTGACCCCACCGGCCGGTGATCATCCGCGAATCAACGGTCCCCGGATATACGGGGCTCGGCCGGGGAAACCATTTCTTTTCCGGATTCCGGCGACGGGCCAAAGACCGATGACGTTTGCCGCCTCGGGGCTGCCGCAAGGCCTCAGCCTCGACCCTCAAACGGGGATCATCTCGGGCCAGGTCGCCACCCCGGGCACCTACTCATCCACGCTCACCGCAGAGAACAGTTTCGGGAAGGCAAGCCGGGAGTTTCGGATCGTCATCGGTCAGACCCTCGCACTGACTCCCCCAATGGGCTGGAACAGCTGGTATATCCACTACCACCGCGTTAGCGACACGGTCATGCGCCAAGCCGCCGAGCAGATGATCGCCACCGGGATGGCCGACTACGGGTACTCATATGTGAATATCGACGACTGCTGGATGGTTAAGGTGAACTCGGACGACCCTGAAATTGGCGGGCTAACACGAGACGCCGACGGACGGCTGCTTTCCAACAAACGTTTCCCGGATATGAAGGCCATGACCGACTTCATCCATGCCAAGGGACTGAAGGCGGGCATTTACATTTCCCCTGGTCCAGAAACGTGCGCCGGTTACGCAGGCAGTTACAGCCATGAAGCACAGGATGCCCGAACTTTCGCCGATTGGGGCTTCGACTTCCTCAAATATGACTGGTGTTCTTACTCAACGAAGGCGGCCGGCAAGACGGTCGACGATTACAAGAAGCCCTACACGCAGATGTGGAACGAGTTGCAGAAGCTGGACCGCGACATCGTTCTAAACCTCTGCCAGTACGGGATGGGAGACGTCTGGAAATGGGGTGCCGAGGTCGGGCACTGCTGGAGAACGACGGGAGACCTTGGACTGGAACGTGCCACCAGCCTCCCTGGCTTTTACAGCATTGGGTTCAGCAACGCAACGCACTGGAACCATGCCCGGCCGGGAGCGTGGAATGACCCGGATTACATCCTGATCGGCTGGGTAGGTGACGCTCACAAACAGGGAGAGGGCACAGCAACATCCCTGACGCCTAACGAGCAGTATTCGTATATGTCGATGTGGTCCCTGATGGCCTCACCCCTGATTTTCAGTGGAGACATGGCCAGGCTTGATCCGTTTACCCTGAACGTCCTCTGCAACCACGAGGTGATCGAGGTCAATCAGGATCCGCTCGGCAGACAGGCGAGGATCACGAGACAGACGCCTGATCAGCTCGTGCTGACCAAGGAACTGGAGGACGGATCCGTGGCCGTCGGTCTATTCAACTTGTCCGACAAGCCTGCCCAACTGACTGTCTCCTGGGCTGATATCGGGATTTCGGGCAGCCAGAGCGTCCGTGATCTGTGGCGCCAGAAGGAAATAGGGAGGTTCGAGCGAACTTTCACCGCGACCTGCGGTCGCCACGGAGTGGTTTTCGTCCGTCTTGCGAGCTATTCTGAACGCTAAACTAGTTAATTGTAATAGTTTACGGATTTTTCTTCGGGTCTTCGCATCGTCGTGATACTATCCTGTTCGCACCCGAGGTTTGGGGGGAGGGGAGCTCGCGTCTGGTTGCTCGGCAAACTCGACCTTTTATGGTCGAGTGAGCGACCAGGCCTCGGTTTTCACGCATGGCGCTGTGCCGGTGAGCTTCTCGTCACGGGTGATACCAAGTTCGACTACCCGTGAAGGAGGAGCTATGCGTGAGAGACTGTCCGTTCTATTCCTAATCTTCTTGATGAGTCTTGCCTCCCTGATGGCCGGGACCCCGGTTATCAATGACTTCCAGAGTTCCAAAGCCTCGCAGCAGGTCCGCTTGATGGACTATCTGCGACTTTATCTATCGGCGAGCGATCCCGACGGTTTTCCCCTTTCGTACGAATGGACTATTACTCAGGATCCCACAGCGAAAGCGTACTTTACGAGCAGCGCGAACACGACTTTCGTGGGCGGCGGCGGAGCCGAGCTCGCCTTTCCCTGGGTCAGCACCAGTGATACCGTCAACCGTCCCTTCGTGGGACAGTCGGTCCAGATTTCCGTCCTCGTCAAACACGCGAACGTCGCCGACGGACCGGAGACCACTTCGCGAACCTTCAACGTCACACTGACCGGCATCAACCACCCGCCAGTGCCCGTGATTACCGGGACACTGGGGACTCCAACGAATCGAATCCCGACGGGCAGCCCTGTCGTCGCGACCTCCGGTTCGTCTTATGATCCCGACCCCGGTGACAGCTACAGGAGTGACTGGACTGTCGGATCGGGGACCGGGGGCGCGCTGATGGACCTGCTGACAATCATCGGCAGCGAAGGCAGCACCATGAGTTTCACGGTGCCGAACATGATCGGCAATGTCGACCTGCAAGTGATCCTGCAACTGACGGACGGCATGCATCGGATCAGGTCGTCAGCCATCGCCTATCTGAAACCCGCTGACGCGACTCCACCGGTGACCGGCAACACCGCCCCGATGGTCACTGTCACCACACCCGTCCACAAAACCGTCGGAGAAACGCTGATTCTGACCGGTGTTGTGACTGACAATGACGGCGACGAGCTCGAAATTTCATGCGCCTGGCTTCAGGCGGAAAAAGCAGTCAGTCCGACCGCCATTACCGCCACACCCGTCGCGGCCGCCCCGCCGGCAAAGCGATGGGAGGTCGCCGTCGACCTGGGCCCAGTCGCCTCTCCCGGCACTTTCATGGTCAGATTGGCGGCCCGAGAAAGATATACCGCCGACTTTAAGACGGCGGCGGCGGACGCCGTCATCAACGTCGAAACGGTCGGTACGAACCAGCCGCCCGTAGCAAGAATCACTTACCACCTGCAAAGTGGCACGCCACAAGCCGCGCCTGAGAGTGCGGTTGCCCTGCAGCCTCCCGCAACCATCATTCTAGACGGGACAAACAGTGAAGATGACGGCGGGTCAGCCGCTTTGGCCTACCTGTGGACGATAACCGACAATCTGACCTCCGGTGGTGTGACGCTCACGAACGCGACTACGAGCACCGCGTCGTTGAGCATCGCGAGCAACACCCAAGGAACCGTTACCGTCGGCCTGAAGGTCACCGACCAGTCGGGCCTGAATAGCAGTGCGACCCTATCCTTCAGCGTGACGCCTCCGAAGCTCACAGCCAAGGTCGCTGTAAAAGCGGGGGCGACACCGGTAGCGTCGGCAGTGGAAGAAGGAACTGTCATCACGCTGGATGGCTCGGGGAGCACCGCTTCGGATGGGAGCAAGACGCACTTGACCTATGCCTGGCGGCAACTCGAAGGCCCGCTCGTCAGTCTGACCGGAATCGACTCGGACAAGGCCACCTTGGTCGCGCCTGGAGTGGATTTGGACGGGACGTTGCTGACGTTCGAACTGAAGGTCATCGACACACAGACGGGTGAGACCGCCCAGGAGCAAGCCATAGTCACCGTTGACATCGGGGCGATCTACTTTGCCCAGCTGGGTTTTGGCAATCTGGTGGGCGGCGAGCAACTGAGGAGCGTTCTCCTGCTCGTCAACAACACCGCTCAAGCGGCCAACGGAATAGCCCTCGAGTTCTACGGTTCGGACGGACAGCCGCTTCCGGCCGTCATCGATGGTCAACCCTGGACGAACCAGATTTTCAGCGTTCCGACCCGATTCTCGAAAAGGCTTGAATTTGGAGGGATGGGCGACAACGTTAAAGTTGGTTGGGCCCGCGTCAAATCCGCGAGGAAACTCAATGGACTCGTACTTTACCAGGTAGTGGATTCGGCGACCCAGCAGGTCAAGCGCGAGATCCCGGTCTTTTCTTCGACGCGAGGGCGTAGTTTTACGACGTACTTTCACCCGACTGAGGAGATGGCGCTGGCCATCGCGAATCCAAGCGACCAGCCCGTTCAGATCACCGTTTCAGTGGTCGACTACGTCGATGGCCAAGAGACGGTGATCGTTTCGAAGGAGCTTTACCCCTCGCGGGCAAGACTCCTGCCCAAACAGCACGGAGCCAGGTTCATCGATTCGAATCTCCTCGGGGAGCTGCCCCCCAGCTTTAAGGGAGGCGCCTTGCGGATCGATGCCGACGGCGAGATCATCGTCACGGCACTCAAGACCAAGGAGGGCGTGATCCTTTCCGCCCTGCCGGTCGCCGCCGCAAAGTAAAACGGATACCTGCGCC
>RPQK01000091.1 GCA_003819755.1 Acidobacteriota bacterium
AACCCGCGCCGCGCTTGAACTTTTCTATGAGGCTTTCAGTTTGTTCAGTAGCGCGTCTAGTTTTGTCTTGTATAGGCTTCGTATGCCCGCTTCGTCTTCGCCTAATGGCTTTACTGGTATCAGATCCATAACCTCGCTTGCGGAAAGGCCGGACTCGAACATCGTTTTCGCCGCACCGATGACCATGTGTTTCAAGCCGGACTGAAGGTCGTTGCTTGCCAGTCCATACGTCTCCCCCAACTTCTGAAGCTCATCAAGCTGGAACCAGAGGTACGTCGGTCCCATCGCTGTTGTAATCGCATAAGCTTCGATGGTTTCTTCTTTCACCTCAGGGCATTCACCCAAAACTCGGAAAAGAGATAGGATGTCCTGCTTTTCGTCGAGCGCAAACGCCGGCGAAAAGGTGGTCGGGTTAAAGCCGGCATTCACTATGGATGGTGCATTTGGCAATAGACGGACAATTCGTTTGAATCCGCCCAAGCGCTCGGAGATTTTCTCGATTGATATTTTGGGAGCCAAGGACACCAGGATTGTATTTGGGCTGACAAACGGTCTTATCCCGTCAAGCACTGCACCTATCGCAGGCGGGTGAAGGGCAAGAAAGACAAGATCCTGGGCACAGGGCTTCTGGTTGTCATTGAGCACAGTGTCTATGCTCGGGAAGCGCGTCTTGAGAGCGTCGAGCGTTTCCTGCTTCAAATCTGTCGCTACAACCTGTCGGGGAAATGTGCCTGCTCTTTTGAACCCGTCAAGCATTATCTTCGTGACTCGACCAGCACCGATGAATCCGAGCGTGTAATCCTTCATGGCCTTCCCCTCCTTTAGTTTTAAAAAGTCGCCGGAGAAAATGTGTACATCCAGATGTAATAAGCGCCGATCACAAGGAATACGATGCCTGTGATCGCTTTAGCCCAGCGCTCCACGCTCGCCGTCACCGCCATGGCCTTCGTAAGCGCACCACGATCCTTGGGCGGAGAACGACGTCCGTAAATGTCTCCGTCCGGTCCAGTTCGATAAGCTTCGTTCCGTCCGCCCGGCATTCGTAGGACACCAGGTCGAGCTTGAAGCGTTCGGCGGTCCAGATGAACATCATCATGATGCAGGTGTTAACGGCCGCAACGAACGCGTCCTCGGGAGTCAAAACTCCTTCATGCCCGTGGGCGTCAGGCGGGGCAGAGAAGTCCATCTCGGGGCCGTTCCCCAGGCGGAGATGACCCCAGTGCTCGCCTTTCCAGATCACGGTCGCGTTGTAAGTGGCGGTGCGGGACATTACTTCGCCTCCGAACAAAACCGGGCATAGTCGAGAGCGATTGCCTGCTTCCAGGCATCCTCTTCATTTTCCGGAATCGGGTTGTAGACCCTCACGAGCTGGACCATCTCGGGAGAGACTCCCTGATCAGGCATCCGGCCGGAGTCTCGCCACGACTGGTAAATCACCGGGAGGGCGGCGACCTCGATTTCCCGTCCAGCTATCGTCAACGTTTTTACGGGGATTCCCGAGCCACAGGAGCAGGTGACAACCGCCTTCGTGGCAACAGCAGGGCGCTCTGCCGGCTTGAGACCGACCAAGGGCCTGGGCCCGAGCAGGCGGTCGACGAGCTTGCTTGTCGCCGCGGCAGTCGTTTTGACCAGCCGATGCCCCTGGTTCGAAAGCCGCCGTGCTGACCCCAACTCGCTATTTCGACGAGGATACAGGTCAGAAACGACGATGCTTCCTGCAGGCTTGCCGCTGTACATTTCAGTCCCGCGGGCGGCGCAACGCTTCTCGCATCCGTCGATCGCGATTGTCGGGTAATGACGTGCAAAAGCGCGTTCGCCTTCACCCCCGGCGAGAAACAGGGGAAGACAGATGGTCACAGTCCGTTCCGGCTGCAAGGTTTCCAGAACTCTGCGCGTGGCCAGCCGGGAGATCGTACCTTCCGCCATTTCCTCCCCGGAGCACGAGATGATTCCTACTTTTTTGACGGGCAGCTCAGGCATTTTTCACCTCTCCACCCATTCGATCAACAAGCTCGGCAACTTCTTCCGCCAGTGCCTGGGCCAGTTGAAGGCCGCCCTTATTGAGCTCGGCGACCCCTTCGGGTTTCAATCCGCGGTGACGCTTGAAGGCGTCCGATACCTGGAGCGCCTGGTCGACCTTGCCGCCTCGTTCGGCGGCCACCTTGGCGGCGCACGACTTGGTGCAACCGTCAATGGCCACGACGGGGGTGCTTGCAAGAATTTCTCGCGTCTCTTCCTCTCCAAGCACGAGAGGGGAAAGAGGCATCAGACGGCTGGTTTCCGGGCGCAAATCTTCCGTTACTCTGAAGGCGCTTTCCCGGGCGACGCTGCCCAGCGTCTTGCCGATGCCGCTGCAAGGAATAATCAAAGCCTTCGGTTTCATTTCTTCATCTCCGCTTCGGCCTGCTCTTTCACTAACTCCAAATAGCGCCGTGCATCGAGGAGGTTGCCCTTTTCCTCGTCCCAACGGTTCAATTCCAGTACGGCCAGCCATCCTTTGCCATAAGGATCTTCGTTTATTAGCTCCGGGGAGGCTTCCAGTTCCGCATTGACCTCCAGAATCCGGCCGGTCACGGGCGAGGAGAGCTCCAGAATCGCCTTAACGGTCTCGATGTCGGCAAAGACCTCGGGGGCTTTTATCTCCGTCCCTGCCGGCTTCACACTCGCGAATGCCAGGTCACCGTTCAGCTGTTGGGAAAAGTCGGTGAGGCCCACTCGAGCACGTCCGCCTTCGAGCGCCACCCATACGCCTTCATGGCTATAGAACCGATCCTCTTCGACCCGGAAGATGAACTTGTCAACCATGACTTCGAGCATAGAACCTCCAACCTGTGCGGGATCACTCAAGTCGGCGGGGCGTCATCAATAGCTCAGTCGCCTGCTGCTGTGACTTCGGGCTCCAGGTGGACGACAGCTTTGATGGAATTGGAAACCAGGCACTGCTTTTCAGCTTTTTCGAGCAGCCGACCGGCTCGCTCCAGGTCGTTGCTGTGGGTCACGACGAGCTTGGGGCGGACCGTGATCTCGGTAAACTGCATGACCTGGCCTTCAGGCTTATCCAGCTTGCCGGAGGCCTCGGACTTGTAACTCTCAAATGAGAGTTTTGAAAGTTGGGCGATCGCCAGGAAAGTGCTCATCACACAAGCGTTCACCGCCGCTACAAAGCACTGCTCGGGCGACCAGAACCCTTCGTGCCCGCCAAAGTCAGGTGGTGTGGCGACTGGAAGGGCAGGGAGTTTCAGTCCCGAAACTTCCCCTTTCTTCTCGCCTGTCCAAACGATCGTGTTGTTGTAGAACAACGGAAACTGTGTCATCGAACTTCCTTTTTGAATCAGGGTTCCGGGGAATCCGTCAACGGGCCTCCAGGAACGACTTGACCTCGGTCTGAACGTATCGTGTGAAGCCTGGCTTGTCTCCGACAAGTTCCCAGACCTTCTCCAGGTTCTTCCACCGCAACTGCTTGTCCCCCTGATAGCTCGCCAGGACGACCGATCTCGTATAAAGCTGGTAGTCCTTGATGAAATGGCGATTGGCGGGCTCTTCAACGTTCAGTGTCCGCCACTCGACCTTCCCCGCCTTCAGCGCATCGCCGAAACCGGTCTGAACCGCCTCTGTGGCGTACGCCTCGATTGTCCGGCAGGTGTTACATCGGGTGGTGCCGTGGAGGTAGTAGGCGACGACCTTGGAGTCAGCCGTCGGAGCCTGATTCGTCTGCCTGGCGGCTTCGACCTCTCGTGCATTGCCGTTGAAACCGGTGCAGCCACAAACGTCCAGGACGCCAAAGGCGGTCAGCAGGCTCAGAACGACGAAACCACTCAAGAGCATTGCTCGCTTTTTCATTCGTTTTTCTCCGGTCTCGGCAGCACGGTACTTACTGCGACAACTCCAGGTACTCCTCTGCGGACTTTTTGACGATACTCTCGACACACTCGAAAAGCCTGAGCACGCAGGGGACACGAAGTGCGTAGAAGACCTGGGAGCCGCGTTTTTCGTCGCGCACCACACCTGCCTGTTTCAAAATCGAGAGGTGCCTGGAAACGGTGGAAATGTCGGCGCCGATCGTGGCCGTTAATTCGCACACGCAGTGCTCCCGGGATTCCAGCGTCTCGACGATAAACAGGCGTGTCGGGTGCCCCAGAGCCTTCATAATCCGCGCCCGGCTTTCCAGGCGCAGACGGTCTTTCTTTTGCATGTTTATCACGCTTGGCAGTTTAGCCAAATGACCAAACTCGTGTCAATAACGAAACTCGTTCTTTGGCTGGTCGGGAGCGAAGCAGATCCGCCGAGGGGCATGGCGTGTTTACTTTGAAGGGGCCAGTCGCCCGACAGAAGAGATTGCGCGTTCTCGCGCTTCGAACTTTTCGCGTCTGCCCGCAACCTGGCTGTATTTCGGGTTCTTGATCTTCACCCAGCTCGGCTGGTCATAGACGCCGTGTTCCCATTTCCCGACGACCCCTTCCATGTCGTGCTGGCACACTAGTTCGAAGAGCTCGATCCCGCGTCGCTCGATATGATCCGAGTACAGGACCCGAAGGCCGGCAGGGATGGTCTTCTGTAGCCGAAACTTGCGAAGATGGAGGACGCGAGGGGCACGCGTGCGTTTGTTGGTTTTCATCAGCGCGATGTTTGCCTGTTTCGTCCTTAGGGCCGAACTGCGACATGGTGAAAGCATTAGTTGAAGGCCTGTTCTCAAGGGCGGCCGAAGGTGTTGCAGCAGCGGCCATCTTTGTCTGGCTCGCGACCACCCCTCGACCGATTGAGGAATCGCGCCTTTTCTGGATCACGGGTGCCATCACGCTGGGTTTGATCGTCTGGATCTATCTGATCTTCTACCTCTTGGGGAAAGGATGCGGGCAGAGTCGCGAGTCGGTTGAAATGCTTCGCCTGCCCGAAGGCTGACCCACCACCCTGACTTCCCAGGTAGGCCTTGCTAGACCCATCTCGGGACCGTCAACAATGGGTGACGGTCCCGAGATACGAGCACCCCGCGAAAACTCTTACTGCTGCGATGGTTGGGAGAGTCCCAAACAGCCCCCTCGTCTTCCCCGGCGCTGCCCTCGCGACTCGGGCCGCCCGTATTCGTCAAAGAGATAAAAGGCCAAGAATCAGATACTTACCACAATGATGGGGCGTTGACGACGAGCAGTTTGTGCAGGTGTTGCACTTCGCGGCGGTTTTAGAGCGCAAAGACTGCACTTCACTCGCGGCCGGTCAGACCATATTCCTTCAGCCGGTACTGGAGCGTTCGGAGGCTGATATCGAGTTGTTCGGCCGTCCGTCGCCGATCTCCAGCATTGGCTTCCAGGGCTTTAAGTATCGCCGTCTTTTCGATTTCGGCCAGAGTGCGGGCCGGATTAAGCGCTGTCAGAGGACGAGGGATCTGAACCGGCAGATCCTCGGGAATGATTTCCACCGATCGAGCAATGATAAGGGCGCGCTCAATCGCGTTCTGGAGCTCGCGCACGTTCCCGGGCCATTCGTGGTTGTACAGCACTGACTTCGCTTCAACGGAGAGCTTTTTGGGACCGATTCCCATCCGCTTGACCAGTTTCGTCAGGAAGTGTTCGGCCACGGGGATGATATCTTCCTTGCGCTCGCGCAGCGGGGGCAGGTGAATAGGGAAAACGTTGAGCCGATAATACAGGTCTTCTCTGAAACTTCCGCTTTTGAGGCAACCGGCCAGATCGCGGTTGGTGGCCGCGATGACACGTACATCGACGGTGATTGTCTTCGTCCCCCCCACGCGCTCAAACTCTCTCTCCTGAAGCACGCGCAGAAGCTTGGCCTGCAGGTCCATGTTCATCTCGGCGACTTCATCGAGAAACAGAGTGCCACCGTGTGCCAGTTCGAAGCGCCCTTGCCGAGTTTGAGTTGCGCCGGTAAAAGCTCCCTTCTCATGTCCGAAGAGCTCCGATTCGAGGAGCGTCTCGGTGATAGCGGCGCAGTTGAGGGCGACGAACGGAGCATCGCTGCGTGGACTTGCCCGGTGTATGAACCTGGCCAGAACTTCTTTTCCGGTTCCCGATTCGCCAGTAAGGAGCACGGTCGTCGTTTGCGGTGCCACGCGAGCCCCGAGCTCGAGAGCCTTCTTCATGGGCTGGCTTTCGGCCACGATATCGGCGATCGGGAAATTCACTTCGCTTTCGGCACGTTGGACGAGTCTTTCGTTCTGCAGGATCCTCTGTTCCAGCAAACGGGACACCACGAGCCTCAGTTCATCCGGACTCTTTAGCGGCTTCGTGAGGTAGTCGGCGGCTCCTAGCTTAATCGCTTCCACAGCGGTCTGAATGGAGCCGAACGCGGTCAGTACCACGACCGGGGTCTCGGGAGCATTATCCCTTATCCACCGGACCAGCTCGGAACCCGACATATTGGGCATCCGTTCATCGGTGATGACCAGGTCGAAGTTCCGGTGACTCAGGAGCTGGCGAGCTTCTTCTCCGGTTGCTGCCGTTACAACGGTGAAGTCTTTCTCGAGGACCGCGCGCATGAGCTGGCGTTGCGGGGCCTCGTCATCAGCAACCAGAATCGAGAACTTTACCTTTTGCATCGGGCCTATCCTTTCGCTGCACCTACTGCCGCCTGAGGGTCGGGGACAGGAGGCATTCGAGCCGGCAGGATTAACCGGCAGACCGCGCCTTTCGGCTCTCGACTACGGAGGTCGATGGTGCCTCCAAGCCGTTCGACAATCTGGCGGGAGACGGCGAGCCCAAGCCCGGTTCCTCGGGTCTTGGTAGTGACAAAGGGCTGAAAGAGCTCTTCCGGATCCTGGTCTCTCAACCCCGTGCCTTCGTCGCAGATCTGGACGAGGTAATTCTGCCCGGAACCATCAATGCTTATCTCGATTTTCGAGTTGGAGGGCGACGCCTCAATGGCGTTCAGGAGAACGTTAAGGAGTACCTGTCTGAGCCCGTCGGCATCCGCTCGTACGAGTGCAGGAGGGTCAGGGTCGGGCAGCTTGAACTCGATGTTCTTCTCGACCGTTTGGCTGCGCAGTGCCTCGGCAACCCCCGCGACGATCGGTGTCAGGTCGAGTTCGACTGAGTTGATCGGGCGGGGACGGGCGAAAGCCAGCAGGTCGGTGACCAGCCGCTCCAACCGTTCGGCCTCCGTAACCACGGTCGTCATCAATTCCTGCGTATCATGATCCGGTGGAAGGCGTTCCTGCGCTACCTGGGTTAGCCCTTTGATCGCACCGAGAGGGTTTCTGATCTCGTGAGCCAGAGTGGCGGAGAGTCGACCGAGAGCCGCCAGGTGACGTTGGGACTCCTGCTCGACTTGCAGCTCCACGAAACCATGAAGAGTCCGGAGGAAGAAATAGCCGAGGACGGCGAGTGCCAAAATGGCCAGCGAGGATACGCCAAGATGGAAATATGCCTGGCGCGTGATAAATCCCGCACTCGATCGATCTATCCCTATTCGCAATTGGAGCCGGGCCGGCTGGTCGCCGCCTTGCTCCTCCCAAGGCCCGGGCCGACCGAATCTCCCACCTTGCCTCTCTCGGCGCGGAGTCCGCACCGCGGTCTGCGAGAAGTACAGCGCATTCGACTCATGGCCATTGGTTGTCAGAGCCTGACCGTTCGGATCAATAAGGGCGAGATACTTCAGCCAGGGATAGGAGCCTGACTGCATTGTTTCGTCCATGATTTGGCGCCAGGCTTCGGGGTCGAGCCTATCGGGACCTCGAAGCCGATCGGTCAACAACCCTGAAATCTGGTGAGTCCTGTCCTCCAGATACAGGTTGCGCAAATCGATCATGCTCGTGAAACTCAGAACGGCGGAAGCCGCCATTGCGAGACAGACGACCGCGACAGCGCCGACAAAGACTCGGGTAGGGAAGTGCGCGTAGGTCCCCGTGTGCAAGCTCATTGCGGATATTCTAGTCTTCGACACGACTGGTTTCGAGAGGCGGGTGGAGGTTCTGCCCGGAAGACCTGGGAAGTATCGGCGCTCCACTCACGCATGGGGTATGGGGAGGCAACGGATCTTGAAAACCACGACACAGTGGCCGATCTGAGGAAAGCCCGAGGATGTCCAGATAACTACCTGAGTGGCGATGAGGACGGGCGGCATTGCGCTGGGTGGTCAGCGCTCCGTGCTGCCGGCTGACTGCTGTCCTTAAGCTTGTTTCTGAGCCATCTTGAAGTGCTTCTCCATGACGATCTGAAGAATCGTGCGATCCGCCTCAATCATCCCCTGGGTGCTCACGGTGCCGATGTTCTTCATCGTTTGCTCCGGCGAGGCGTCGATAATGCCGTCCCTGTGGTGCACTCTCACTCCCTGAAGGGAGAACAGCGCCGCCTGCACGGCGCAAGCCGCCGCTGTCGCAAGTTTCAGCGAACAACCGGCCTTCGCACCATCGCAGATCACCCCTGCCAAATCCTCGCTCAGGTTTTTGATCGCGTTGGCGATATCCAAGACCGTTCCTCCCATGAGATGAGTGATACCGGCCGCGGCCCCGGCTCCTGCGGCGATTGAGCAGCCGCAAAGCGCCGAAAGCCGTCCGGTGTGTGCTTTCACGTAAGCTGTAACAATGTGACTTAGCGCAATCGACTCAAGAACCGTTTTCGGCTCGCAGTCGAGATAGTCCTTGACTGCCCAGATGGGCAGGATTGCGGTCAGACCGTGATTCCCGCTTCCCCCCGAACTCATTGCCGGCAGTTTCGCTCCAGCCATCCGTGCGTCGGATGCGGCCGACGTCATTATCTTCGCGGCCAGCCCCATGTCCCTTGCCACCAGCTTCTGTCTGGCCAGCCTTTCGAGCGTCTTGCCCACTCCCAACCCCGATCCCTGTTTCAATCCATACTCTGCCAGTCGAACATTGAACTGAACGCCTTCCTCGAGAAAGGCTATATCCTCGTCATCCAGGTCGTCGACAAGTCGGACCAACTGTTCAAGCGACAAGCCTTTCAGCCAAGCCTCAAGCTCTTTCAGGTCCCTCCCGTTGCCTCCGTGTTGGCCGGCTTCCAGCAAAGGATGTGCCATCAGTTGTTCACCGTTGACCGACAGATGAACGATGTTGTCGTGGGCATCTTCGATGACTGAGCAGGCAGTCCCAGTGGAGGCCGTAACCTCCGTGCGTATGAACAGGCGCTTTTGATCCGGCAGCACGTTCAGCTTGACCCGGTTGGCGTTCACCAGATCGCTGGCACGCGAGGTCGCATCCTCGGTGACGGGCTCAAGAACTTGTAGTCCTAACGTGGCGTCTCCGCCAATGGCACCAAGTGCGCTGGCCGCCGGTAACCCGTACAACTCGCCGCCACCGGGAATCGAAACTGCAGCGCCGTTCTTGTAAACATTGGCATCGACCCAAACTTCGATCATCTCGATTTCGGCAGAGCCGCCGAGCAGGGAAGTGGCTGCCGCGGCTCCCAGTGCGACGGCAGCAGGTTCTGTACAGCCGAGAGCGGGACTTACCTCGATCCTCAATAGGTCCTTGACCGTGAAAGGCATCACTCCTCCAAGACGTCGGGAAAGGGATGTTATTCTAAGACGCGCTGATAGTGCAGGCAAGGAATGCCTTCGGCCCTATTCGCCTGACGGCCGCAGTGGTCCGCTCCCGATCTTGGGGCCCACCTGCGATTCCTTCATGAGCGGGTTATACATTGAGGCGAGGGACGACATGGTTGCCGATGCGCAGAGCTTGCCCTCGCCGCTAATCGAGGGAGCAAAAAGTGTGCACTCCCGCGTCCCGTGAACCGGCCTCAGGGGTGGAAGGACATCCAATAAGTTCATTTTTGGCTCCATTAAGAAATCGATTTTGGCGGATTCTGTGAAACTGCATGTTCTCTATAGACGGAAATAGACGCCATCGACGCTGAATTCTGCATAGTCAATCGAAATGCAGTTTCCCAAGCTGGACGTCGCGGGTTCGATTCCCGTCTCCCGCTCCAATGTTTTCAATAAGTTATCCCAATCGTAGCGTCTCCCGGTCGGTTCTTAATGGAGTTTGGGGCAGCGATTCTTCTATAACATATCTTTTAATAATAAGTTGTGAGATCGCGACTGCCAGCGGACAAGGCTTGGCATGGCGCCCATTGACTGTTTTGGACTCCCACTTCAGGCTGATCTCGCCCCATGGAGTGATTCAGAGTTGCTTCACTGGGTGCCGGAGGGTCGTCTGATAGGCAACGGAACCGGAAGACTTCAGCGCGCCTCTCTCGCTTCACTTGACCGCCAACAGGAGTCCCGACTATACTCATGTTGGAGGTCTACATGAACGCGAAATCTGCTGTGCTGCAGGGCACTCTGGATCTTCTGGTTCTGAACACCCTGAATGTCATGGGGCCAATGCATGGTTACGGCATTGCGCAACGAGTTCAACAGATCTCGCAAGAGGTCCTTCAACTCAACCAGGGCACGCTATACCCCGCTCTTTTGCGGCTTGAACAGAAAGGCTGGGTGAGATCCGACTGGGGTGTTTCGGAGAACAACCGCAGAGCGCGCTATTACTCGCTAACGAGCTCCGGCCGGGAGCAGCTCCTCGAAAAGAAGGCCGAGTGGCGACGTGTTTCGGGAGCCATTGAACGGCTTCTGGAGGCCGGATCTGGAGGTTGAAGGTGCCTGTTTTCCTTACACGTGTGTGGGGCCTCTTGCGTCGCCGCGCGCTGGATCGCCGGCTTGACGAAGAGTTGCGTTTCCATCTGGACATGGAAGCGGAGATGAACCGCGTCCGCGGCATGACGAGTGAAGAAGCAGAGTACGCCGCACGACGGGCATTTCGCGGCGTACAGCAGATTAAGGAGATCTATCGCGAACAAAGGGGGCTCCCGGCGATTGAGATGCTTCTGAAGGACCTGCAATACGGTTTTCGCACAATCTGGAAAAGCCCGGCCCTCATGGCGACCGCGGTGCTTTCGCTGACGCTCGGAATCGGAGCCAATACCGCAATCTTCTCGGTGATCCAGGCCGTAATGCTGCGTCCACTGCCCGTTCCATCGCCGGGTGAGCTCGTCTCGGTAGGCGACTCATCACGACCGACCGCTCTCTGGGAGGGCGGACCCATGGTGAGTGTCTTTTCCTACCCGCTTTACCAAAGGCTGCGGGACCAGAACCGAGTTTTCACGGGGTTGCTCGCATCCGGAAGGGCGGGACGCATTCAGGCTCGTGCTGAAATGGCCGTGCTGGCTCAGGCGGCGCTGATGGACTTTGCGGGCAGCCGTCTCTCAAGGGCCGAGATCCTTGATATCCGCAGCAAGACGGTGGAAGTAGAACCGGGCGGCCGCGGCTTTTCTTGGATCCGCAAGCACGATTCGCGGCTGCTATTTACGCTGATGGCGATTTTCGCGCTGGTATTAGTCATCGGGTGCGCCAATGTCGCGAGTGTCCTCCTGGCGCGCGCGATGAAACGGCAGAAAGAAATTTCGATGCGGCTGGTGCTGGGTGCGAGCCGCCGGCGCCTGGTCCGCCAGTTACTCACCGAAAGCATGCTGCTGGCATCCCTGGGGGGAATTTCCGGCCTGCTGCTGGCAGGGTGGGGCAGCCGTATGATCGCTCGACTTGCGTCCAACCGAGGTGTCAATCCGATTCCGTTCGATTTGGACATTCAGCCGAATACAGCAGTGCTGGCGTTCACCGCAGCGGTGACGATTCTGACCGCCATTCTGATGGGACTTGTTCCGGCGCTACGGTCGACAAGGATCGATCTCACGAGCGCGCTCAAGGAGAACAGCGGCGCAATGGGGCACGCGGGCGGGCGCGCAGGCAAGGCGCTGGTTATTGGGCAACTGGCGTTGTCCCTCATCTTGCTGGTCGGCGCCGGCCTGTTCATCCGAAGTCTGACCAATCTGCAAACGCTCGATATCGGGTACTCTCGTGCCAACCTGGCGCTGTTGAAGGTTGATCTTCTCGGTAGCGGCTACGCCGAGTCCCAGCATTTTGCCATCACGCGCAGATTAATACAGCGCCTGCTCTCGGTTCCGGGGGTAACTGGAGTAACGGTTTCCGAGAACGGGCTATTCAGCGGAACGGATTCGAACACCGATAGCCTGGTGGTGGACGGTTTCACTCCTGCGCAGCGGGAGGACTCGTCGAGCAGCTTTGATCAGGTGGGTCCACACTCTTTTCGGGTTGTCGGCGCGCCAATCATCGCCGGTCGCGATTTTGACGAGCACGATGACGAAAGGGCGCCGGCGGTAGCGATTATCAATCAGACAATGGCGCGGTTTTATTTTGGCAACAGCGAACCGCTTGGGAAATATCTGGCCAACGGCGGCGATCATTACACGATCGTCGGCGTGGTGAAGGACACAAAACAGCGCGACCTGAAAGGCAAGCTCGAGCGGCGTTTTTATGTGCCGCTATTTCAAAGCAAAGACCGTTTCGGGGCGTTCCATTTCACAATCAGAACGCGCGCCGAGGCCAGCGGTGTCATCCCGGCAATTCGTCGGGAAATCGAGTCATTCGATCGCAATCTCGCCTCATCAACCGTGGAACCGGTTCGAGCTCTTGTCGATCAGAGCGCCAACGGAGACCGCATGATCGCAAGGCTTTCCGCTGTGTCCGGCGTTCTCGCTCTCGTCCTGGCAGCAAGCGGCTTGTACGGAGTGATTTCCTACTCGACGTCGCGCCGTACACCCGAGATCGGTCTACGCATGGCGCTTGGCGCGGGCAGGTCGAAGGTTATGTGGGGGGTCCTGGGTGAAACGCTCGTGCTTATACTGGCCGGATTCACTATCGGATTGCCGGGTGCGTTGCTCGCTACCAGGCCGATCGCCGGAAACCTGGTCGGCGTCACTGCGAGTGACCCGCTGACGCTTGCTGTAGCCAGCCTGGTGATGTTGCTGGTTGCTGGCCTCGCCGGTTTCGTACCCGCCTTGCGCGCTGCGCGGATCGATCCCATGGTGGCCCTGCGGCGAGAATAGGCTGGGCTGACCATGGTTAGGGATTAATAATCGTCGCGGAATACCCAACGGGCGGTTCAGATCCAATCCACCGGCACAATGCACATTCATTCATCTAGGTGCTGAAGGCTCTGTTGTGATCAGGTGAAGGGTGGGAAGCCGGTGACACTGACTCCAGCACAGGCGTTCTTTGAGAGCCCCGACGTGTCCGCTAGAACGATCCCGCCGTTATTGAGACGAATCGACGAAGTGCCTAGAATGATCTGGAGGTGCATTTCCATGATCATTGCCCGTCCGCAGCCCGGAGAAGCAGCGCCGTATTACTTCAAGTACATCGACCAGGTCGGACCAACCGGTATTGTGGAAACGCTTAGGAGCCAGCTCGAGGAGTTTGGCGTCTTTTCCTCACGGATAGCCGAAGAACAATCGCTGCATCGATATGCTTCAGGGAAATGGAGCATTCGCGAAGTCCTCGGTCATATCAACGACACCGAGCGTGTGTTCACGTTCCGAGCACTCTGGTTCGCGCGCGGTTTCGAAACATCTCTACCGAGTTTCGAGCAGGACTTGGCTGTCATGCACGCCGAGGCGGACCGATTTCCCTGGAGGCAACACGTAGAGGAGTTCCTGCACGTGCGCCGTGGCACCATCGCATTGTTCGAGAATATGCCGCGCGAGGCGTGGGCACGTCGTGGCATTGCAAGCGAGAACCCCTTTACCGTCCGGGCGCTGGCGTTCGTCGTGGCGGGGCACTTCGCGCACCATATGCGCATCCTGAGTGAACGCTATCTTTGACGGGCTCGATGCCATGTCACGATCGATCGATCGATCGCTACGCGCAGGAGGCGGAGAATTCGGCAGCTGTAGACTCCCGGCTGCGCATCCGGTCCGTCGATGCACTGCGCGGCATCGTGATGATCATCATGGCGCTCGATCACGTGCGTGACTTCTTTCACGCCGATGCCATGCTGTTTCAACCGGAAGACCTGGTTCGAACAAACTCGGCCCTGTTCTTCACGCGCTGGATCACTCATTTCTGTGCACCCGTCTTCTTCTTCACCGCGGGCATGGGCGCTTACTTTTGGCTGACCAAACCGGGTCGGACGGTAAACGGTCTCTCCAGGTTCCTGTGGACCCGTGGGCTGTGGCTGATGCTGCTCGAGCTGACCGTAGTACGGTTCGCATTCTTCTTCAGCCTGACCTCAGGACCTCTACTGCTTACGGTTTTATGGGGGCTTGGTATGTCGATGGTCGCCATGGCAGTGCTCTGCTGCCGTGTTCCGATTCGCTGGCTTGCTCCCCTGAGTGTGGCAGTGATTGCCCTGCACAATACAGCGGACCGCATCAACCCTGCCGATCCTGGAGTGTTCGCATTCGTCTGGAATGTCCTCCATCGGGTCGGTGTGTTCGTCGCCGGGGGCATCCCGATTATCGTGACCTACCCCTTGATTCCGTGGTTTGCCGTCATGTCCGCGGGCTACTGTTTTGCTCCTCTGCTGTTGCTCGAACCCGAGCGGCGTCGTCGGATCGTTCTGTCGATCGGGACTGCCGTTACGGTCGCGTTCGTAGCTGTGCGCGCGCTGAACCTCTATGGCGACCCCGCTCCATGGACGACTGCCATACCGGACAAGACGATCCTCTCATTCCTCAGGACAACAAAATATCCGCCATCTCT
>RPQK01000092.1 GCA_003819755.1 Acidobacteriota bacterium
GCCACGAGCCGCTGGCCTAGCGAGAGCATGTTGGCATCGTTGTGCGCACGAGAGAGGCGGGCTGACTCCTCGTTCCACGCGACCGCGCACCGTACGCCCCGCACTCGATTCGCGGCCATCGCCTCGCCGTTTCCGGAGCCCCCAACGACAATCCCGCGCTCCCACTCCCCTCGTGCCACAGCGAGCGCCGCCGGACGGACAAAATCGGGATAGTCGACCGGTTGCTCCGAGTCGGTGCCAAAATCGCGGACCTCATGGCCCCTGGATGCCAGGTACTCGGCGATTAACTTTTTGTAGGCAAAACCTGCGTGATCAGACGCAATGGCGATTCGCATGGTCTATGCAAGGATTTCCTAGTGAATATAACCAAAGGGCTTCAAGGACCACAAGGACCGAGAAGGACAACAAGCACAAATCTCTTGAATTTCTCTCTCGCAAACTCTATGCTCGCGCGCAGTAGGCCAGGGGGGAGAGCAGGGAATTAAACTATGCCCAGTTTCGCCCCAACGGGCTTCTCGATACAGACGCTCCCGCTGGCCGCTATAGTAGTCGACGAGGAAGGTTCGCTCCGCGAGTGGAACGATCTGGCCGAGACTCTATTGAGTCGGACCGGTCGCGATGAGGATTTCCGCACGCGGGGCAAATCGCTCGCCAAGGAGACGCTGTCAGTGGCGGTTGGGGGACCCCCTCGATCGGCGGTTGTCTATTTCCCGAGCTCGGACTCAGCCCCCATCCCGTTGCGCGCCTGGATTTCTCCAGTGGAAACTGGCTCTTCTGGCCGGGCGACTTTCCTGATTCTCTTTGCCGAAATCAGCGAAGCGAAAACCGATGACTTGGGGGAGCCCAAGTTTCTCCGGGCGTTGATGAACAATACGCCCGATAACATCTACTTCAAGGACGCCGACTCGCGTTTCTTGAGGATCAACCGCTCTCAGGCCTCATGGCTGGGCCTCGAGCTCCCCGAGGAAGCGGTCGGCAAGAGTGACTTCGACTTTTTCTCGGAAGAGCACGCCTGGCAAGCCTTCGGGGACGAGCAGGAGGTGATACGGACCGGTCAGCCTATCGTGGGGAAGGAAGAAAAGGAAACATGGCATGACGGCAGAACGACCTGGGTTTCAACGACCAAGGTTCCGCTCGAGAACGAAAGCGGCGCGATCATCGGTACCCTCGGCATCTCCCGGAATATTACCGAGCATAAGCAACTGGAAGAGGAACTGGGTCGCACCTATGAGTTGCTCGAAACCATCTTCTCGTCAATCCACGTCAAGATCGCTTACCTGGATACCGACTTCAACTTCATTCGGGTGAATCGGGCCTATGCGGATGCCGATGGACGCGAACCGTCGTTTTTCATCGGCAGGAATCACTTTGACCTTTACCCCCATCAAGAGAACGAAGCGATTTTTCGGGAGGTCGTCAGCACCCGCCGTTCCTATTTCGCTCTGAATAAGCCTTTCGACTACCCGAATGACACGGAAAGGGGGACCACCTACTGGGATTGGAGTCTCGAGCCGGTGTTGGATCCCCAAGGGGAGGTGAAGGGGTTGTTACTGAGCCTGGTCGATGTGACGGAGCGAACTCGGGCTGAGAAAGAACTGCAGGTTTCCCGGGAAGACCTGCGGCGTTTGTCCGCCCGCCTGGAATCAGTGATCGAGGAAGAACGGAGACGGATCGCCCACGAGCTGCACGACGAGCTCGGACAGTCGCTCACAGCCCTCAAGATGGAGCTATTCCACATTGCCCAAGAGCAGGATTATGATAGCCGGCTCTCTTTCGGTCTGCGATCCGTCTTGGACATGATGGGGAACTGCGTCGAAACGGTCCGACGAATCTCGCAGGATCTGCGCCCTGCTATTCTCGATCATCTTGGCCTCGCCGCGGCAGTTGAGTGGCAAGCCGGCGAGTTCCAGAAGAGAACCGGAATAATCTGCGATCTCGAATGCCACTTGGATCAGGTGGATTTGCACGGCGACATCAGCACGGCTCTCTTTCGAATTGTGCAGGAAGCTTTGACGAACGTGGCCCGTCATTCCGGCGCCGCCCGAGCCGTTGTTTCCCTGCAAATGTCGGATACGGAGCTGAGCGTCGAGGTTCGAGATAACGGCCGTGGGGTGGAACCGGCCCGGCTGCACAATTCCTGCTCGCTTGGGATCCTGGGAATGCGCGAGCGAGCCAGCCGCCTGGGCGGCAGCCTGGCGATCGTGTCGCGGCCGGAAATAGACGGGACAGCGGTAAGAGTCGTGATACCGATGGGCGGTTAGCCCTTCGGCCTATAACCCGGTCATAGAGCCGCGCCGGGAATCCTGTAAATCCTGTTAATCTTGTCCAAAGACTCTTTGACAGGATTAACAGGATTTACAGAATTCCCGGCGCGGCTCTTGTTAAGGCTTAGCCGCAGCCCTCCTGAAAACCACCTTCCCGCCCACGATCGTGAAGTCTACCTTCGCCTGCATGATCTTTTCGGGCGGGATGATCATCAGGTCATCGTGCATGATCACGATGTCCGCCAGATAATCTTTCCTCAGCATGCCTTTCCGATCTTCCATGAACTGAGCGTAGGCGGATTCGTGCGTGTAAAGCCGAATGGCCTCCTCCATGCTCAGCTTCTGATCTGGAAACCACCCATCGCCGGGCTCTCCGAGCCGGTCTTTGCGGGTGACGGAGGCGTAAAGGCCCTCCATTGGATTAAGCGGCTCAACCGAGTAGTCGGTTCCAAACGCGACTCGAGTGCCGGCATTCAGCAGGCGTCGCCAGGCATAGGCTCCCCGGCTGCGCTCCTTACCAATTCGCTTCTCGCAGAAGCGTTTGTCGGTAATGCAGTGAGTCGGCTGCATCGAAGCGATGACGCCAAGTTGCGCGAAGCGGGGAATGTCCTGATCGGTCAGAATCTGCGCGTGCTCGCTGCGGTGTCTGCTGTCCCGCCGGCCATTCACCGAGCGCGCCTTCTCGTACGCATTCAAAATCCAGTGATTGCCTTTGCTTCCTATCGCATGAATCCCGATCTGAAACCCCATCTTGTCCGCGACGACCACTTTTCTCTCTAATTCCTCGTAGGGCATCATCGCCAGCCCCGACTTGGACGGCTCGTCGACGAAGGGTTCGAAGAAAAGCGCGGTTCCCGAGCCCAGCGTGCCGTCGATGAAGCCTTTCAGATATCCGAATCGAATCCAGTTGCCTTCTCGCGGATACCGGGCGCGCAACGCTTCCCACTGCTTCAATTGCATCGGGTCATCGGTCAGCCTCCCGTCGACGTCCAAGCGCGCCGTCAATTTGCCCTCGTCCAGCAACTTCTGATAGACGCCGCCAAAGCCTTCGCCGGCGTGCTGGATGCTGGTGACTCCCAGGCTCGCCGCCATCTCGAACGCCATCTGCCAGCCTTTGACTCGTCGTGCTTCTTCCTCCTCGGCCGTTCGCTGGACCGTGGTCGCGTTGTACTTCAGAAGCCTCTGGGCCGTCTCCTTGAAGATCCCGGTTGGTTCGCCGGTGGCAGGGTCCTTCTGAATCTCGCCGCCGAACGGATCGGGGGTGTCCCTGGTGATCCCCGACGCCTTGATGACATAACTGTTGACGAGGACCGAGTGGCCGTCGGCCCGGCTCAGCGCAACCGGATTGTCGGGAGCGACCAGGTCGATCAACTCCTTGGTCGGCCACTTCTTGTCCCGGAACATCTCGTGTTCCCAGTGGCCGCCTCGAATCAGCTCGCCCGGCTTGCTGTTCTTAACCTTCCCGGCTACGGCTCGCGTGATGGCGCCCGGGTCGGTTATGTAGCGCAGCTCAATATAGTCCGGGTCGATCGGCCCGAAGTGGGCGTGGGTGTCGTTAAACCCGGGGATAACGAGGCGCCCGTTAGCGTCGACGACCGTTGTTCTTCCCGGCTGGATGTAGGCGGCGATTTCAGAATCGGATCCGACGGCAAGAATCTTCTCTCCAGCGACGGCGATCGCCTCAGCCTGGGGCTTGTGAGGGTCGATTGTGACCACCTTCGCATGCTGGATAACCAGATCGGCGGCTGGCTTGGCGGGCTGTTGAGCAGATGTAAGGAAAAAGGCACAGAGCAGCAGCAGAAGCAGGACAAAGGATCTTCGGGTCATCTTCCCCCCCCCGGTTTTTTTATCCACGAACCGACACGAACGAACACGAACATACCGTCATGTTCGTCTCCGTTCGTGTTGGTTCGCGGATAACAAAAAACACGCGTTTGATCTACCCCAGCTTTGGCGGGATCTCGTTCAACGGGCCCATCCACTGGAGCTCGCGTTCGATGTCTCCATGAAGGCTGTACTTCTTCACGAGGTCGGCGAGCTTGGGTCCCCTGATGTCCACTTTCGTCAGGTCGTACTGGCCGAGACCAGCCTGAGAGCAGAAGTTAAGATAGCCTATCCAATCAGGGTTGATGCCCATCGCCTCGACGCCGACCCGGTCTGCGGCCACGAAATCGGTCGAGGCAATCGCCAGGCGAGAGGCAACCGGCTGGCCGTTGGATGGTCCGTTGCCCTCCATGCCTTCGAACCCGTCAATGACCGTGGCACCCCAAAAGGGCTTCATCTTCTGAGCAGTCAAGAGAATGTCAAAGTGAGTCTGCCGTACTCCGCCGTGGTAGTGACGCTTGTCATTCCAACGAGGCGTTTCCTTGGGCGCGCTCCGGAGCGGAGCCCCGAGTGCCATGTTCTTGATCGAGAGCGTGGCGACGACGACATTGTGTGTTTTCATGGCCGCGGCGCAGAGGACAAATGCATCGGGATCCAAAAGCCGGGCTGCGAGCCGGACCGGGACCGCGTGAAGGTCGCCGTTGATTACCGGCAGGATCTCGTATTTTCCTTCTTCGTTCAAATCGACCAGTTTAAGGTCGAGCGGCTTGTACTCCGCCGGCAATGGCGTGTATTTGAAATTATCGTAGCCGTCCCAGGTGCGGCCGGCCGAGGACTCGGCTATGAAAACAGGCCCTTTAAACCGCGGCGCCAGGAAGTCCAGCATGCCTCGAAGCGCATCGGCATGCGTCGCCGCCACCTGGTTCTGCGTTGAAACCAGGTTCGGCTTTATGACGACACTCTTCTTCCTTTTCAAGATCGGAAGGACCTGGTCCTCGATGGCGAGCAGGGACTCGTAAACGTTGCGGCGACGATCTTCACCGTGTACAAGTCCGACAATCGAACGTGCGTCGGGAGTTTTCGAGGGGCCGGGGCCCGGTCCTCCGGGTGCCTGTTGCGCGATAAGGAGGGGCGAGGCCGCCAGGGCACCCGCGCTCCAGATGAAACTTCGACGGGACTGACGTAAAATTCCTGTTTTCATTCTGCTGCTTTTTAGCATATAACCTTAGCGGCTACAAGTGGATGTAATTACAATAGGCGTCAAATATCTGAAGGAAGAAGATCGATATGTCAAAAAGTTCATCGCGACGCACTTTTCTAACGACCGGGTTGGCGGCGGTTCCGACCGTTGCGATCGCCTCCCGAATGAGTCCGAAGCTCCCGGTTCCAGAGCCGGTCATGCTCGCCCCTGAGCAGGGCGGACTGAAGTATCGGGTACTGGGAAAAACCGGGCTGAAAGTCACGACAGTGGGGTTCGGCTGCATGATCACATCCGATCAGAGCGTTATCGAAAAGGCGGCCGATCTCGGTATCACCTACTTCGATACCGCCCGTCGTTACCAGGGCGGGAACAACGAAAAAATGGTCGGGGCTGCACTTAAGGTAAAACGGAAGAGCCTTGTCCTTTCCAGTAAAACACCGTCGGGAACCAAACTGGAAGCGCTGGCGGATCTCGACGAGAGCCTGAAGCAACTGGACACCGACTATCTGGATGTCTGGTACCTGCATGGCAGGACAAAAGCCGCGGACATCTCCGACGGGTTTCTTGAGGCGCAGGCTGAAGCGAAAAAGGCGGGAAAGATCCGCTTCTCGGGTGTCAGCACGCATGGCGGCCACGCTGAAGTGATTCCGGCGATCATCAGCAAGAAGGCCGACCTCGATGTGGTCCTGGCCTCCTACAATTTTTCCATGGACGCCTCCATGGGGCCGTTGATTGAGTCGGCTGCCAAGGCCGGCTTGGGAGTGGTGGCCATGAAGGTCATGGCCGGAGGCTTTCGGAGAGTCAGGGAAGGTGACAAGCTGCGCGAGACCCTGGGCCGGGAAGGCGCCATGCTAGCCGCTCTGAAATGGGTCATTAAGGACCAGAACGTCCACACCACGATCCCGAGTATCACAGACATGGATCAATTGGACGAGAACATGAGCGCGATGAAGGCGGACTTCAGTGAGAAAGACAAGCAACTGCTCGCCTCTCAACTGGAGATGATCGCTCCGCTTTACTGCCGTAGTTGCGGCCAGTGCCAGGGCTCCTGTTCCAAGGGACTCCCGGTGTCCGACATTCTCCGTTACCTCTCCTACGCCGAAGGCTACGGGCAGTTCCGTCTCGCGCGCGAAGAGTATCTCCAGCTTCCCGAGCGGACGCAGCGTGAGCGCTGCAACCTTTGCCCTGTCTGCACGGTCAGCTGCCCGAACGGCGTGCGGGTATCTGAACGCGTGAGCCTGGCTCAGGAGATGCTCGCATGAAGCCGCTGCGGGTTCTGTTGTTAGTCTGTCAGTTTGTCAGTCTGTCAGTCTGGGCGCAGCTGCCCGATTGCGCGCAGGTGCAGGGTTGGAGCCAGGATGGCCCGCCCCGTTCCTATGAGCCGGATAATCTGTACGACTACATGGACGGGAATGCCGAGGGATACCTGATTTACCGCTTTGCCAAGATGAACGGAATAACCTGCAAGTGCGGCGAAGATACGATCGTGATCGATATCTCCGAGATGGCCGATCCGGAGTACGCTTACGGCATATTCCTCGCGAATCGTGATCCGCGCCAACCGACTCGAAAGATCGGGATGGCAGGGCAGATCCTCCCACGAAAGGCCACGTTTGCGAAGGACAAGTACTACGTGGAGTTGGCGGCCAATCCCGCCAAGGATCACACCGCGTCTCTCGAGAAGTACGTGGCCATGATCGATAAATCGATCAGCGGGCAGAGTGAGCCGCCGGCGGTGACGGCCTGGTTTCCGGCCAGCCAGATGGTGCCCAATTCCCTCCGGCTGATTCCGCAGAGTGTTCTCGGGCTCAGGATCCTGAAGAGCGGCTACACGGTGCAGTACGACTTCGGGAAGGCTTTTCTGATACGTGAAGCCTCTCCGGAAGCGGCGAAGCAGGTGTTCGCCAAGCTGAAGGAGAGGGTCGGTCAACCGGCCGCGATCCAGGTGGGCGAAGAGGGTTTCAGCGGGACAGACAAGTACCTGGATGGCATGTGGGTTTTCCGCAAGGGCGCCGTCATCGCCGGCTTTGCGAACTTGAAGGAAGCCCGCGACATAACCGCTCTGGCGACCGAGTTTGCGGGGAAGATAGAATAAAAAGCCATCCACGAATTACACGAATTACACTAATTCCACTTCGTGTAGATTCGTGTAATTCGTGGATAAATGCCCTTAGCCGCCCGCACTTTTGCTGCTCACCGGCCGCTCCGCCAGCAACTGCTTCAACAGATCATTTCCGGGCGGCACCAGGACGATATCGGCCTCGCCGTCGATCAGGTTCTGGGTTTCAAGCACCTCGAACATCGCCTGCAGGATCTCCGGATCCCGGGCGATCGACTGAAGCGTGGCGCCGAGGATAAAGGCCTTCATCGCCTCGGCTCTCGCGAATTCCACAGCCGCCTGCTTTTCTGCAGTGCTCGTGATGACACTCACCTGGTTGGCGCCATCCTGCTTGATCGCCGACGTCACCTGCCGGAGCCGGTTGACGACTTTCTCCTCGATTTGCCTGATCATTCCGCTGTCCCGGAAATGGACCTTGCGGATGTAGACCGATCCCAGCCGGTAGCCCCACTCGTGCGACTTGGGGGAGACTTCTTCGCGCACGGTCTGGCTCATCCCGTGGCGGTTTTCCAGCATGTTGGCCAGTTTCATGTTGCTGAGGCAGCGTACGGTGGCGTTACCCACATTAGCGGCCAGCGAGCCCCGGGGGTCAGTGTTTTTGAAAAGGTACGCGACCGGGTCGCTGATGAACATCTCGTACCAGATACCGATCCCCATCGGGGCGCCCTCTTCCGAGTTGACCGGCTGGCTGCGCAGGTACTCCTGGTCGCGCCTCATATCGAGGACGTAACACCGGCCTATCCAGTTCACCAGAAGGGCCTTGGGACCGAGTTTGAACCAGAGCACGTGAAGGCCGGGTTCGTTCAGGATGAGGACGACTTTCCCAAACAGCACGTAAACTCGGCATTGCCCCTCCCAGACAATCGCATAAAGCCCGAAAGCGCGGGAGAAGGCGGCTACAATTGGTGTCAGGATGAACATCCCTACGAAGGTGATAAGGGCGACGATGGGAAAGCTAATCATGGTTCACCTCCAGGACCACGCGGCGCGCCTGGCTGAACAACTTCAGCCTCACGTTCCGTATGTAAGCGTAAAGGGCATCTTTCCCGTTTTTCCTCAGCTCATACAGCTGATCAGCCAACGCTTTCAGTGGTTCGATCTCGGCCTGCGCCTTGAGCGTTTCGATCTCGACTGCGCGCTTTGACTGCACCAGCTTCTGGTCAGCGCCCGCCTGCGCCAGGCTGATATCCGAGGAGACCTGGTTGTAGGCTGTATTGATAGCTGCGAGCGCGGACTCTACCTCGGACGGAGGATCAATCTCCGTGATCAGCGTCGCATCCAGCGCGATTCCATACCGAGCCTCCGAAGACCGGCATTCACGGTCCATATGCTCGTTAATGTCGCGCAGGTTTTTGCGCAGATCGTTGATGGAGACGCCGATCGCAGCCGGGGCTAATTCCGGCACAGGGCCAGGCCCGGTTGGCTCGGGCTCGATCTTTTCGGGCGCCTCAAAGTTGGCAATGCGCTCGCGCAGCACCGAGGTGAAATATCCCATCACGTGAACAATCGGCTGTTTGACTCCAAAAACGTACGCGTACAGATTCCGGTCGGAAACCCGGTAACGAATCTGTCCGCGCAGGCCGGTGTTGAGCTGGTCCTTGGTGACCGCCTCGAGCACCGTGCCTCCCTGGTTGGCGCTCGGCGTCTCAGGATCGAAGGCCATGCTGACCGTCTGTGTCGCGATGCTGACCTTGTGCACCTTTTCCCAAGGCCATCTGAAGTACGGCCCGCCCGGCTGGATAACCCGCACTTGGGGGTACTTGTATCGCTCGCGTTCTTCCGGCCTCAGATGCTCCGCGATTGGATCGTCGAGAATCGTCGCTTCGCCCAGGCGTTCGGCTCTTCCGAACGAGGTTTTAACCGCCCGTTCGTTCTGATCAACGGTGTACATCCCGGAGACCAGGTAACGCACCAGGAACCAGGCGACAAACCCGAAGATGATTCCAAGCATTGTGCCCATGTTTGTCCTCCCGTCTTTAGAGCGCTACTGTAATGCACCGTTTCTTTCGACGCCAACGAATAACGCGGATAAGACGGACAGAATCGCAAGATGGTAAAATCAGCCTTACCAAACGGAAGGAGCCAGACATGAATCGTCGCCGGTTTATTACACACGTTGCGGTTGGTGCGAGTACTGCGTCTTTATGGACAGCCAAGAGCTATGCGGCGGTGCAGGGGGCCAACAACAAGCTGAGGATCGGGGTAATCGGATGTGGCGGAATGGCCAATGAGCACATGAACGCGCTGATGAAGATGAAGGAGAGCGATAACATCGACATCATCGCGGTCTGCGACATCTACAAGAAACGACTCGACGCTGCGGCCGCCAAAACAGGCGGCAAGCCCTACACGAAATACCAGGACGTGTTGAGTCAGAAAGATATCGACTACGTCTTGATTGCCACCCCGGAACATTGGCATCACCAGATGGCTCTCGATGCCCTGGCTGCCGGAAAGCATGTCTACGTTGAAAAGCCGATGACACATTCGATCGAACAGGCCAAAGAGGTCGTTGATCGCGTGAAGAAGTCCGGGCTGAAGCTGCAGGTCGGCGTCCAGGGAATGTCCGACGAGTCCTACGAGGTGGCCAACCAGCACATCAAGCAAGGGACTCTGGGTAAGGTCGTTATGGCCCAGATCGACTACTCCAGGAATTACTCGGGTGACTTTTGGGCCGGTCCGATCGACGAGGATGCGAAGCCCGGAGTGAATCTTGATTGGGACGCCTGGCTCGGTCCTGCGCCCAAGCGGCCTTGGGATCCCCGGCGCTACTTCCAGTGGCGGCGATACTGGGACTATTCTGGAGGTATCGCAACTGATCTGTTCATTCACCGCGTGACGAGGATTCTGAAGGCGGTGGCCCTGACCTTCCCTGAGTACGTGGTGGCGACCGGCGGCAAGTTCAACTACGTGAACAGCGTCGCTGAGATCCCGGATACCTTCAACATCCTGAGCGACTATCCGGGCGGGCCCACAGTCGTTCTGATCTCCTCGATGGCCAATGACACGCCGATTGACCATGTGATTCGTGGGAATAAGGCAACCCTAGAGTTTACCCGCACCGGCTTTGTCATCACTCCTCAGGAAGCGAGCCGCGAGGACAGGATTAACCCGTCCGGAGCAGCCAAGCCTGAGGCCATCAAGTACGAGAAAAAGGGAGCGGAGGACGTTACATTGCATCACCGCAACCTGCAGGCCGCCATACGCAAGGGCGACGCGCTGAAATGCGACGCCGAGTTGGCATATCAGGGAGTCGTAGTGACGATGATGGGCGTCCAGTCCTTCCGAACCCGCAAGTACTTGAAATGGGATGCGGCCGGCCAGAAAGCGGTCGCGGTATAACGACAGCGGAAAGGACCTCAGGGACCTCAAGGACCTCAAGGACGACAGAGCATCGGGTCCTTGGGGTCTTTGGAGTCCTTGAGGTCTTTTCAGAGCGCTAACCCATGCTCAACACCCGCGACACCGTTCTCATCACCGGCGCTTCAGCCGGCTTGGGGGCCGAGCTGGCAAAACTGTTTGCAGCCGAAGGCGGGAGCCTGGTTCTGGTGGCGCGCCGGCAGGATCGCCTGGATGAGCTTGCCCGCGACCTGCAGAGCCGCTGCACCGTGGGAGTCAGAACGATTTCCAAGGACCTCAGCCGCCCGGAAGCACCCCGGGAAATCTTTGACGAGTTGAGCCAGGCCGGGATTCCCGTGGACGTCGTGGTAAACAACGCCGGCTTCGGCGCGCACGGCCAGTTCACGGAGCTTCCCGCCGACCGGCAAATGCAGATGATCCAGGTAAACATCGCCGCTCTCACTCATTTGACGCGGCTGTTTCTCCCGGGAATGCTGGAACGAGGCAGGGGGGGTATCCTGAATGTGGGGTCGACAGCCGCATTCCAGCCCGGCCCCGGCATGGCGGTCTACTACGCCACCAAGGCTTACGTTCTCCACTTCACCGAAGCTTTGGGCGAAGAGCTTAGAGGGACGCCGATCAAAGTCACCTGCCTCGCGCCCGGGCCCACGACGACCGAATTCGCTGCGAAAGCGGATTTGGAGCGATCACGCCTGTTCAGTTTTGGGGTGATGGATGCACCCACGGTCGCACGAGCCGGTTATCAGGGTTTCCGGCAGGGCCGGCTCATCGTGATCCCGGGCTTTAAGAACCGCCTTCTCGCCTTCACCGTCCGCCTGTCCCCCCGCGCTTTTGTGCGGCAGGTAACCAAGCGCCTGAATGCATAATCCCGTGAATCCTATACGAAATAGGGAGGCAACCATGAAGATGAATCGATATGTCGCTTTCTCGGCTTCACTGTTGGTCGTTGTTGCTGTTTTTTATTTCTCGGGCGTACGTTCCGCCGGCCAAACGGGTGGCGCAGTCAAGAAGATGGTGGCTCACAATGTTTTCTTTACCCTGAAAGACCGATCCGACCCGGCGAAAGCCAAGTTGGTCACGGCTTGCCGGGAGCATCTGAAGGGACATCCGGGAGAAGTGTTTTTCGCAGCCGGGGTCCTGGCGCAGGATCTGAAGCGGGAGGTGAACGTCACGGATTTTGACGTCGCCCTTCACATCGTGTTTAAGACTAAAGAGGATCAGGACCGGTACCAGGTGGCGCCAAGGCACCAGAAGTTCATCGAGCAGAACAACGCAAACTGGGAGAAGGTCCGGGTGTTCGACAGCTACGTTGAGTAGCCCGTTCACCGTTCACCGTTCACCGTTTCGGTTTCCGTTGAGGGTATTGGTCACGGATCAATCCGGGAACGGTGAACGGTGAACGATGAACGGCCTTCAACCCTAACTCAGCGACCCGACAATCTCCCTGTATTCATCCTCGTTAAAGGCCTTCAGGGTTTCTGTGCGGATGTTCCCCAGGGCTGCCAGCTGGAGAGTGAGTCGCGCCTGGGCCCTGTCATCGGGCATTTCCATCAAGGCCAGGAAGTCGTACTGTCCCATGGTCAGATAGAACCCCTTCAGGTCCCCGCCAAGCGACTTGACCTGCTGCCTGAACTTCGTCAGCCGATCCGGGCTTTGCTTTATGTTCTCAATCCCTTTCTGGGTCCATTGTCCGAGCACAATATAACTGGGCATACTTCTCCTCCTTCTTGGGTTTGGGGCGGGTGTCGAGATTCTTCTTATTCTACGACTTAGCGGCCGGTTCTACCACTTCGGCGGGATCATCGGAGCGGGACGGCCTGATTGAGCCGTCCCGCCTCGAAGGTGAAAGAGGGGACTATTGAAAGAGGGGTGTCTAACTTGCTTTTGCCTTCTGCTCTTCGGTCAGCTTGTAGTTGTTCTTTTTGAACAACTCGCCGTCCTCGTTGAGCTTCGGATCGGTGGCGTCCTTCGCCGGAACGGCTGTATGGCAGAATTTGCACTTCTTGCCGGTCTCTTTGGTGTATTTCGCTGAGCCGGCCGCCTGGAAATTAAAACCGAGGAAAATAGCCAATAACAAAACAACTGCCCATAAACTTCGCTTCATCTGCATGACCTCCTGCTCTCTTCTAGGGCAACCCCGGTGCCAAACTCTTGTCACCATCGTTCCGCCCGCTGTTTTCTGTGATTTCGGCTCTCCGCAGAAGTTGCTCAAAAACCTCTAAGAACCAGAAGAGTGTTAAAAGTCGCATCGGTTTTGGGCAAAACACGCAGAGTTTTTCAGCAACGGAGGGAAACTCTTGGCATCATCGATCCTTTGCGGCTAGAGTCTCACCATGCGAACACGTGCCCTGTTTTTCTTCTTTGCGGCCGGTGTGATTTTGTTTAGCCCCGGCGTGGCTCAAACTCAGCGTCCGGACATCAACTACGACGAATCGAAAGTCCCGCAGTACGTTCTTCCCGACGCACTGACGATGGCCAACGGCGAACGGGTCAGCACTGCCAAACGCTGGCGGGACAAAAGGCGGGGCGAGATCCTGCAGCTTTTTGAGGAGCACGTCTACGGCACGACGCCGGGAAAGAAGATCCCGGTCAAGTCTGAAGTGATCGCGGCCGACAAGGCCGCCCTGGGCGGCACCGCCATTCGGAAAGAGGTCACGCTCTACTTCACCTCGGACAAGAACGGTCCGCGGATGGACCTCCTTATGTACCTGCCCGCGACCGCGAAAGGACGGGTTCCGGTCTTCCTCGGACTCGGGTTTTCGGGAAACCAGGGAGTGCGGGCGGATCCGGGAATTCGGCTATCGACCCAATGGATGAGGAACGGCGGACCGGGAGTTGTGGACAACCGGGCGACCGAGGCCTCAAGAGGGGCTTCGGCCAGCAGTTGGGCGGTCGAGAAGATACTGGAAAGGGGCTACGGCCTGGTAACGGCCTACTACGGAGACCTGGATCCGGATTTTGACGATGGTTTTCAGAACGGCATTCATCCGCTCTTTTACCATCCCGGGCAAACCCGGCCGGATCCGGGAGAATGGGGCTCGATTGGCGCCTGGGCCTGGGGCCTCTCCCGCGCCCTCGATTATTTGGAGAAGGACGACTCCGTCGACGCCAAACGAGTCGCCGTATTCGGCCACTCCCGGCTGGGTAAGACATCGCTCTGGGCCGGGGCGCAGGATGAACGGTTCGCGATCGTTATTTCCAACGACTCCGGCTGCGGCGGCGCCGCGTTGAGCCGGCGCCGGTTCGGAGAAACCGTAAAGGTGATTAACGACGCGTTTCCGCACTGGTTTTGCGCGAATTTCAGGAAGTATAGCGACGCCGAAGACAAGCTGCCGGTCGATCAGCACATGCTTCTCGCGCTGATCGCCCCGCGTCCGGTTTACGTTGCGAGCGCCGAGGAAGACCGGTGGGCGGACCCTAAAGGCGAGTTCCTGTCCCTGGTCCACGCCGATCAGGTCTACCGGCTTTTGGGGAAGGAAGGACTAGGGGTTACGGACATGCCGCCTGTCAACACGCCGGCGGGGAAAACCACCGGCTATCACATCCGGACAGGCGGACATGCGGTGACGGACTATGACTGGGCGCAGTACCTGAATTTTGCCGACAGGCACTTCAGGCGGGCCAACTAGGACAGCAAAATCACACGGAGTGCGACCGTGGCGCTTTGAAAAGGACCTCAAGGACCTCAAGGAC
>RPQK01000093.1 GCA_003819755.1 Acidobacteriota bacterium
GGTCTTTTGACGTAAAAAAGGTCATCCACGAATTACACGAATTACACGAATTGCAAGCCGCAATTCGTGTAATTCGTGTAAGTCGTGGATGACCTTTTACGTCTCGAGAACCGCTTTGCCAGGCGTCACTTTGACCGTCTTTAGCGCATAGGGCAAATCGAACGGTTCGATGGGGTCGAAAGGCGGATCCTGCCTGCGGCCGACGGAGCTGAGGATCGAGTTCACAAGGGCTGAGGGCAGCGGCATTCCATTGAGACTCGCTCGTTCGACCTGATAAGTGCCTTTTCCGTTGTCGGTCTGGAGTCGTCCGTCCACCTCAATTGTCTGCTTCCCGTGGAGGATGGCCTTGACCAGGGTCTTGGTCATCGAATCGCCCTTAATCTCCACCTGGTCGAAGTCGACCAGGATGTGGGTCGTGAAAAACCCTTCCTTCATTTCCACCTTAAGGCTCTCGACGTCTTTGCGCGGTCGTTCCGCGATCTTGGCAGCCAAATAGGCATTCAAGTCGGGCTCGGTCAGAGTGTATGTCCGCTTTTCGTTGTTCTTGGCCATCTCGCGAGCCTCGAGATCCTCCAGCATCTTCTCTACACGCTCCACGGCAGGGTCCGGTGACTTAGCAGTAGCGGGCGCCGGCGTCTGGCCCAGGAAAGAGGCCGCGACTGCAATTAAGGCGAATCGGCCAAGGTAGTCAAGCATCACCATGTTATAGATGCGCTCCTCTCCGCAAAGTTATCAACGTACCGGGGCGATCTCTAGTTCATCAGCTTAATCGTCCCGGTCCATACCAGGCTTTTCAACTGCTTAAGCTTCAACTCGAGCGGCTTCCCGGGAAGATCGCTATCGGCCAGCAGCAGGGTCAGAGGGAGAGCCTTCCCCTCCTTGGGTTTGGTCTGCAGTTCGCTCCACTGGAAAAGGATCTCCACCGTCGCGGTGCCATCAGCCTGCCGGGAACTGATCGCTGGAGGAGAGGTCGCCTTTTCCATTCGCTTGCCGCCAGCGAGGAGGCGGCCCCAGGAGTAGGGGCCCCGGTTATTAATGCGCGGAGTTAGCCACAGGACATAATCGAAATCGATGTCGCTGATCTGGATTTTCAGAAAATCGTAAAAAAGCATCCGATCGCGTCTCTGCTGCTGGGGAGACAACCAGACGGCTTGCTGGCGTAAAACCTGTTCGATATCCCAAGTGTTGTCTTTCCACTGAAGCGCCAGGTAGAGGTTCTCCTTGTCCCAGACAGCCTTGACGATGACGTTCACGTCTTCAGCCTGACTGATCGCCTCGGCCTGAACGCCGGGCGAACCCGCCTCGAGCCGTAACCCCTGGATGCCTTCCCACTCTTGAACGAAACCATCAATTTGAATCCCGGTCCGCTTCTGGGGGACCACCCATGTGGTCTGAGCGAAAGCGCCAGAAAAGGAGACTGAAAAAGTGAGAAGGAAGAGCAAGCTGACTCGTTGACTGACCATGGCTCCTATTCTAAACGACAGAAGCATTCTTTCTTACTGCCTGCTTTGCTATGCTTGATTCAGCATGGCCAAACCGAAAATCTTGTTCGTCAGCCCTGGCACCGGGGCGCGTAGTCTGATGGGAAAGGCATTTGCCCGTTACTACGCCGGGCAGACGATTGAGGTAGAGAGTGCCTGCCCGGATCCCAAGCCGCCGAGCGCCTACATTGTCTGGGCGATGAATGAAGTCGCGGTCTACACGTCTGAGGATCATCCGATCGCTCTGAATTCAGCGAAACTCGAAGACTTCGATTTTGTCGTCAAGATCTCGGAACAAGGCCAGCTCACGCTTCCCCCATTAAGCGCCAGCACCCAAGTGGAAGACTGGAGAGTCGCAAACACCGCAGCCGTTCGCGGTCAGACCTCCGATGTGATCTGCTCTCTGCGGATCATCCGGTACCAAATCGAGATTCGGGTCCAGGAACTCCTCCGCAAAGTCCTCGTCACTGCCTGACGATGTCACCGTTTGACACAAAACAAGGTTGAGGTTGTACGGAATCAACGGATACAATCACTCGGATGAATCGTCCTTATCGATTGATCCTGATCGCCATATCGCTTGCTCTCGCCACTCAGCCGGCTTGCTTCTGGAGACTCTGGACGAAAGAGAAGCCGATCGAAGAACGCACTTTCGATGTGTATGGTACGGTGAAAACCATCACCGCCGAACAGATTGTCATCGACACGTCCGACAAGAAACGGACGGAGACTTTCGTCCTGACCGATGCCTCCATCAGGGGAAGCGACTTCGCACCAGGCGCCTACGTTCACATCTACTACAAGTTGAAAGACAACCGAAAAGAGGTAACGATGGTTGTCGAAAAGATCAAGTGAAGGACTGATCCACTTCTCCTTCGGCTCGATCCCGACACGTCCACACCATGACCCGCTGTTTTGTCTGCCATTATCACGAGATCAGTCTCAAAAGGCTTAACCGCTCATACTTTGAGAAGATTCTGGTGCAAAACATCAGCGGGGCCCTGAGGGGACTGCCTTACAGGGCGGTCCATCGGATGGAGGGACGGATCGTGGTGGAGCTGATCGATAGCTCCCCAATTGAGGAAATTGGAGCCAGGCTCCAGAAGGTCTTTGGCCTCGTTTCGGCTTCCCCGGCCTGGCAGCTGGAACAGGACCTCGACAAGATTGGCGCGACCGCCTGGGATCTGATGCAGGACCGGTCCTTCGAAACCTTCTGCGTGCGCACTCGTCGTTCGAACAAAAACTTCCCGCTCAATTCTCAACAGGTGAACGAGCGACTTGGAGCCTTTCTTTTCCAAAAGTCGGGACGCAGGGTTCGTCTGGAAGGTCCCGACCTTACCTGCCATCTGGAGCTCGCCGGCAACATTGCACTCCTCTACTTCGACCGCCTGACTGGTGTTGGAGGACTGCCCCTGAGCTCTTCGGGAAAGGTCGTCGTCTTGCTCTCGGGCGGGATCGATTCGCCGGTCGCTGCCTACAAGATCATGAAACGGGGCTGTCGGGCCATCTTCGTCCACTTTCACAGCTTCCCGCATACGACGCTGGAGGCTCAAGACAAGGTGCGCCAGCTAGTTGCGGTGCTCGACAAGTATCAGTTCAACTCGGATCTTTTTCTCGTCCCATTCGCTGAGGCGCAACGGCAGGTGGTCGCTTTTACGCCACCTGAGACTCGCGTGATCCTTTACCGACGCCTCATGGTTCGTCTGGCGGAGACCATCGCCCAGAAACGAGGGGCCTTGGCGCTGGTAACGGGCGACAGCATTGGCCAGGTCGCGTCTCAGACCCTGGAAAACCTTCACACCGTTGGTTCCGCAGCACGACTGCCCTTGCTCCGCCCCCTGATTGGCGATGACAAGGAGGAAATCATCACCCAGGCGCGTCGGCTAGGCACCTTCGATATTTCCACAATCGCCGATGTCGACTGCTGCTCGCTTTTCGTACCCAAGCACCCTGAGACCCGCAGCAACCCGGCTTCGATCGAGAAAATCGAGGAACGCCTGGACCTCGAAGGGATCATGGATGATGCGCTGGCGCGCATGACGCACGAACGGTGGGAACAGGGTGACCGCGGATAGCGCGGATATACGCGGATAACGCGGATAGATGAATCCGCGCTATCCGCGTATATCCGCGCTATCCGCGGTTCTCTACTGCGCCAGCCGGCTGAACTGCTTGATGTACTCGGTCACCACTTCAGGGGTTGTCAGAAAGAGGGCATCCTCGTAGTTCAGCGCGGCCGACGGCATCCAGTCATAGCTGCCAGTCAGGACCCGGTGGCCATCGAAGATCGTGAACCGGTGATTGACCCCCTTCACTTTGGTCACCGTTATCCCGGCGGCAATCAGTCGTTCAGTTTGTTGTCCGGGTGCCGAACCCTGGCTCAGATCCAGGACGACGCGGACGCTGACGCCTCGGTTCTTGGCCGCAATTAGGGCGGTGCCGAGAGCTTCCGAGGTGAAAGAGTAGACAGCGACATCAATTTGACTTTTGGCTTCCTCAACCGCCTTCAGAATGGCCGCTTCCACTCCGCTGTTCGGAGAGAAGTACGTCTGGTGACTGACAAAATCAAAACCGGGAACCACTGACAGGATCGAAGGCCCGAATCGCAGACCGACAGCGGTGAACGGGACACCGGACTCGATGATGAGACTCCCACTGAAGTGGGCCGGCAGGGCGGTGAACAACTCGCCCAGGAACTGGGCTATCTTCTTTCCACTGAACTGAAAACTGCGAGTTTCAATCAGTTTGCCGCTGCTGTTGTACAGAGACAAATCCAGGGGCATCGCTCCAGTCCGGCAGAACGCAATCCCAGTCTCCAACTCGGCTGAGCGCTCCACGTAAAACGACATTTGGTTTCCCATCTTTGATGGAAGCACCGTCGCTTCACGGCCATCTCCGTAACGGAACATGGCGGCACCCGTGACGTTCTCCTCACTCAGCTGCACCTTGGCCCAGCCGCTGACAACGGGGTTCGAAGTACCGCTGGTGATGAAAAGTTGAGTCGAGTGAGGAGCGAGAGACAAAGGCAAGACCGACTGCGGGCCGCCTACAAACGGGAGCGTCAAAGGACTCCCTTCGAGCGTAAACAGGCTCAAATCGCCGGTGGCCACTCTCTCGGAGTGGTTCGTGATTGAAAAAAGCGTGTATGTCCCCTGACCATCGGCCAAATGCGGAAAATAGAAAACATCGGCGCGCAAACCGGCCGGAATAAGCCAGAAACAGATAAAGACCAAAAAACACTTTCTCATAAGGCACTTCCTTTAGCTGTGCAGCAAGCAACCTCCTTTTTAACCGAGTCTCCGCTTCAGATGCGGTGATCGGCGGCACGGTCAGTTGCAGGACGGCACGATAGCACAAATCGGGCAGATGGGAGGGTGCAGCGCCCTTGCGGTCGTTTACTTTTTCCACAATCCCTGCTATAAAAATGCGCCATGTCTCTGTCTAAGCCCAGCCGCTTCGGACTGCTTCTCCTTGCTGCACTCCTGGGTTCCTCAGGGATCGGACTTGCAGCAGAGCCGGCAGACGGGACGCTGGATATCACTTACGCCTTCGCGGCGGCGGAAGGTCTCGAACCTTCCTATCAAATCGCTATCTGGCTGGAAAAGGAAGACGGCGAGTTTGCGAAGACGCTTTTCATCAGCGAATACCTGGCCTACGGCGGGTTCAACGACCCAACCATATGCCCGGCCTGGACCACGGTGGCAGGTTGGGACAAGGCGACCGAAGCCGAGTATGACGCGGTCAGTAAGCCGACTCCTCCCATAGGTAGCCATACTCTGAAAGTCGACTGCAAGCAACGAGGCATCGAGCCTGGAACTTACGTCTACGCCGTCCAGGCCCATATCATCGAGAACTTCAATATTTCTTACCGGGGAAAGATCACGATTGGCGGAGAAGGAAACGAAGATACAGCCGTCGTCACTTATACGCCAAGCAAGCATGAAAAGGCGGACAAGGTCATCCACAGTGTGTCCGCAAAATACGCTCCGGCCGGGGGTCAAGTGGCCCAAGAAAGGAAACCATAAATGAAATCCAAACTCTCTCGACGCAGTTTCCTGCAACATTCCGCTGCAGGATTGGGTGCGATCGGAACCTTGTCGAACAGCATGAGCGGGGCGCCGGCCATGCCCAAAAGGCCCCTGGGCAAGACGGGCCTCGACGTTTCAATCCTTTCCTTCGGCGGGGGCTCCAACTTCCTGAAGAACAAAGACGGCGTCTGGGAGGCCATGATCGAAAAGTCGATCCAGGCAGGGATCAACCTCTTCGACACCGCCACCCAGTATAAGTGGCAAAGCTCCAAGAGCAGCGAAGAACGATTCGGAGATATCCTGCCGCAATACCGGAAGTCAATCATCCTGTCGACAAAAATCGATAACCGAGACGTGTCCAAGGGCATGGCGGAATTCGAAGGCGCCATGAAACGCCTGAAGGTCGATTACCTCGACATTCTCATGCTTCACAGCATCGAAAAGTCGGAGGATATTGCCGCGCTGGAACAGGGCATCTGGAAAGAGTTCATCCGCCTCAAGGAAGCCAAGACGGTGCGCTTTATCGGTTTCTCCAGCATGAACAGCGCCGAAAAGTCGAAGGAAATGATCGAGAAGCTCCCCGTAGACGTCTGCATCCTGGCCCTCAACGCGACCAAGTACGGCAATTTCGGCAAAGTGGCTTTACCGGTCGCACGGGAAAAGAACGTCGGCGTCATTGCGATGAAGGTTATCAAAGGCGTCGAAGAATCGGCACCCGTACCCGAGCTCTTGAAGTACGTGTGGAGCCAGCCAGGCGTTGCGACCGCCGTCATCGGCCATGTCGGGATGCAGAACCTGGAGGAGAATATCCAGCAGGCCTGCGCCTTCACGACCAAGATGACGCGTCGAGAGTGTGAAGCTCTCGAAGCCCAGGTCGCTCACCTTGCCGGTCCGCACGCCCTCCCGTGGGCCCGCCCGGGCTATCGCGATGGCATGATGGTGTGATCCCGCGGAATAACGCAGAATAGAAAAGCACGCGGAAAGCGCGGAATGTTCGCTTCCGCGTCTTCCGCGCGCTTTTTCTATTCCGTGTCATTCCGCGGGAGGCCGTTTCCCATGAAAACAAACGACATGACAATCGACGAGCAAATGGCTTATCTCCTGAAAGGAGCGGCCGATGTCATCAATGAGGAAGAGCTGCGCAAGAAGCTCGAGAAGTCCCAGCGGACCGGCAAGCCGCTGACGGTCAAGGTGGGGTTTGATCCCACCGCCCCGGACCTTCACCTGGGACACACCGTCCTGATTCGGAAAATGAAGCATTTCCAGGATCTGGGCCATCGGGTGATCTTCCTGATAGGCGATTTCACCGGTTTGATCGGCGATCCAACCGGGCGGAACAAAACCCGGCCTCCGCTTTCCCGCGAAGCCATCCTGTCAAACGCCGAGACATACAAGAAGCAGGTCTTCAAGATCCTTGACGCTGAGAAAACGGTTGTCGACTTCAACAGCCGTTGGCTGGGGGCTCTGACGTCGGAGGAATGGATCCGGCTGTGCGCCAAATACACCGTGGCCCGAATGCTCGAGCGCGACGAATACGCCAAACGGATGGCCAACAACCAGCCGATCTCTATTCATGAGCTCCTCTACCCGCTGGCCCAGGCTTACGACAGCGTCGCCTTGCAGGCCGATTTCGAGCTGGGTGGAACCGACCAGAAGTTCAACCTGCTAGTCGGGCGTGATATCCAGCGGGAATACGGGCTTGAGCCTCAGGTTCTCTTGATGACGCCGATCCTTGAGGGGCTGGACGGGGTCGAGAAGATGAGCAAGTCGCTCAAGAACTACGTTGGCATCATGGAAGCTCCCGAAGAAATCTTCGGGAAAGTCATGTCAATAACCGACCAGCTGATGTGGCGATACTACGAGCTACTGACCGACCTCCCGTACTCAGCGATCGAGAAGATGAAGCGGGAGGTCGAATCAGGCGCCGCTCATCCGATGCAAGTGAAGGCCGACCTGGCTTACCGGGTTGTCTCGGACTTCCACTCCGGCGAGGCGGCAGAGCACGCTCGGGCGCATTTTTCCCGGGTGTTTCAGCGACGGGAAGACCCCGAGGAAATGCTGGAATTCACGATTCCTCTCACCGGAAACGAGATCCAACTCGCTGACTTGATCTCCCAGGTGCAGTTCGCGCCCTCGAAGTCGGAGGCCAGGCGGCTGATCAAAAGCGGCGGGGTGTCAATCGACGGCAACAAGGTCGAAGACCCAACCTTTGCCCTTACGCCTGATCGACAGTCTGAACTGGTTCTCCGCGTGGGCAAACGGAAATTCGGGAAGGTGAAGTTTACGGCCGCGGGCTAGACTTTTCTTGACCCCAAGTAACCCATGCTCCATCGCAAAGCCGACAGGCTCCTCCTGCTCGTCACCGCGCTCTACTTCCTCTCGTCTCTGCTTCAGGGGCCGGTATCGGACGCCGAAGCGGAGGGTGTGATGCACCTGCGAATCGGCGACGCGGTTCTCTCTCCGCCGATGGTCCTTTCGGGTGATTCCCCGCATTACCTCGTCGTGGTGAACAGCCTTATCGAGGATTGGGATTTTGATGTCTCAAACAACTACGATCAGGCTGAGCGGGGAGATTGGGACACGGGGGCCCGGTTTCGACGTGACCGGTTGGACCATCACGTCGACCAAGGGCCAGACGGCCGACAGTATAGCTACCATGCCCCTTTCCTACCGATGATGCTCGCCCCCTTCGTCCTTCCTCTCCGTGGGACCCGGTGGGTCGAACCCGCCTGCATTTGGATAGTCATGACCGTCACACTCGCCGCGATCTGGTACTTCGGCAGAAAGACAGGCGACGACGCGCGTTGGGCTGCGCTTCTGGCGCTCGGAACTCCGCTTTGGTGTTATGCCAGGGATCTGTGGACTGAGCCGTGGGCTGCGGCCGCTTGGATAGGTGTATTGTTTTGTGAGAGCCTTCCGGTCCTGGCCATACTGGCCTTCCTCGGAACGCTGATCCGCTATCCACTGTTTCTTCCCCTGCTCGTAATGGCGGGGTGCGCTTTCTGGCAAGGGGATAAGAGGCGCGCAATCGTCCTGATCGGCTCGTCTACAGCAGCCCTTTTCGTTGCTATCGGCGTCATCCAGCTTATATTTTCGGACGTTGGACATTTCAGTCTGCTGCATTTTGGGGCTCATGTTTCGGCACCAGGAAGCTCCGCTCTTGTCGGAGCGCCTTTCAGCATCCGGTTTGACGGTCTCTTCGGCCTCCTTGGTCACCCGAAGGATGGCCTCTTGCCTTTCTTCCCCTTCCTGATTTGGGGCTTCCTCCAGTTCAGGAAAGGCGGCTACCGCTATCTGCCGGCGGTGGCTTTTTTTCTCTTAAACGCCAGCTACGATGCCTGGGGTGCCGGGACGGGCTTCTCAGCCCGTTATCTCCTTCCGATGATCCCCGTGTTGATCCTCGCGGTGCAAGATGCCCGGCCTCGTGACTGGTTGTTCAAGCTGGCTGTGCTGTGGAGCCTCGGGTTCGGTTTCGTTGCCGGGATTTACCCAGCCCTCGCCTACGACCGCTCTCCCTGGCAGATGATACGGCACGTCTGGTTGCACCTGGCAAACAAAGGATGAAGGATGAAGGAAAACAAAGGATGAAGGATGAAGGATGAAGGATGAAGAAGGCGGTTGGATTTTCCCTCCTTCTCCATCCTTCATCCTTCATCCTTTGTTCCCCTTCATCCTTCATCCTTCATCCTTCATCCTTCATCCTTCCGATGTCAGACCCATGTGCTATCAATGACGCGCATGCAAGATGGGAAAGATGTTGTCGGCCGGAAGTGGCCAGCCAAAGCACTCGTCGCCTTGCGGACGGACCCGACGAGACAGGGAGTGATTTTGCACATCAGTCGGGACGGACGAGTCGCCTCCGTGCAGTTTGAGAATTATCCTCGGCCGACAACTCATTCCGTGGATGGTCTGGTTTTGCTTTCCTCCACTCCTCAGCTTGAGCTGTTTAAGGGTGAAGCCAAGCGTATCGCAAGCTGAGACTCTTTGCAGCATGAGCAGTACCGGGCCGGCCTTGGTCCCCTTTCGCTTGTCCCATTTCACTCTCAGGCCGGCCCGGTGGTGTTTTCCCCACCTCGTCCTCTAATTCCGGTAGAATTAACAAAAAAGGACCAGTATGCAATTCCGACTTCCAGTGACATTTGTGCTGCTCGCCGCAGTTCTCGGCACGTCCAGCGTTTGGGGTGACGAGGGCATGTGGACATTCGACAATCCCCCGTCTAAACAGCTCAAGGAACGCTACGGATTCACTCCGACCCAGCAATGGCTGGATCATATCCGCCTGTCCAGCGTTCGATTCAACGACGGCGGATCAGGCTCCTTCGTCAGTCCGAACGGGCTCATTTTGACCAACCATCACGTCGCCGTCGGCCAGCTTCAGAAGCTATCAACCGCCGGAAACGACCTGGTCGCGCTCGGCTTTTACGCGAAGACTCCGGCCGAGGAACTGAAATGCCCCGATCTGGAACTGAATATTCTGCAGTCGATGGAAAACGTGACGGACCGCGTGCGCGCGGCGGTAAAACCAGGCATGAGCGAGATGGATGCCCTCAAGGCCCGGAAAGCGGCGATCGCCAAAATCGAAAAGGAAAGCCTGGACCAGACGGGCCTCAGGTCGAACATTGTGAGCCTGTATCATGACGGAGAGTTCTGGCTTTACAGGTACAAGAAGTACACCGACGTGAGGCTGGTAATGGCGCCTGAACGCCAGGCGGCCTACTTCGGGGGAGACCTCGATAACTTCACCTTCCCCCGCTATGACCTCGACATGGCCTTCTTCCGCGCCTACGAAAATGACAAGCCGGTACCAAGCACGCACTATCTAAAGTGGAACTCGAAAGGCGCCGCGGAGGGAGAATTGGTTTTTGTTTCCGGCCACCCGGGCTCGACCGATCGCCTGTTCACTTACAGTCAACTGGAGTTTCAGCGAGACGTTTACTTCCCGATGGTCCTCAAGATGATCGAACGCAGGATCCAGATTCTTCGTGAATACGGGAAACAAGGCAAAGAACAGGAGCGTCGGGCCCTGAACGAGGTTTTCGGATACGAAAATGCGAAGAAGGCCTATAGCGGCGAGTACCAGGGCTTGCTCGACGAGCAGGTTATGTCGCAGCGCAAAAAGCAAGAGACCGACTTCCGAGCGAAAATAGCGGCGAACGCCGAATGGCAGAAGCAATACCGAGGCGCCTGGGAGACGATCAACCAGGTCACCGCAAAAAGGGCCGGGGTGGCGAAGCAGCGCTTCTATCGGGGCATCATCACGCGATCGGATTTGACCAGCCTCGCCAACACCTTGGTCTTCTACGTTGTTGAAACCAGGAAGCCGGACGCCGATAGGCTTGACGGGTACCACGAATCTGATTTGGACGCCCTCCGTTTTCAGCTGTTTTCTCCGGCCCCTATCTACCCGGACCTTGAAGAGGCAGTGATCGCCGGCACGCTCAAGATGGCAATCGAGGAGTTGGGACCTGACGATCCGTTCCTTAAAACGATCCTGAACGGCCGCACTCCATCGGAAGTCGCCAGGCAGATCGCCACACAAACGCGCCTCGTCGACCCCAATTTCCGCAAGACGTTGGCGGAGGGCGGCGAAACAGCTGTTAGAAAGTCGACCGATCCGCTGGTCCAGCTGTTTGTCCGACTGGAACCTCAGCTGCGTGAGGCTGAGGAATGGTACAAGCAGAACGTTGAGAGTGTTCTTTCCCCGGCGACCGAGAAGATTGCGCAGGCTCAGTTCGCTGTTTACGGAAAAGGCCTCTATCCCGACGCCACTTTCACTCTCCGCCTATCCTACGGGGCCGTTAAGGGTTACCCGATGAACGGGACGGCCGCCCCCTACAAGACGACCTTGTACGGTCTTTACGGACGCTCAGCTGATTTTGACCGCAAGGGGGACTTCGCCCTGCCACAACGGTTCTGGGAGCGCCAGGGCAAGCTGGATCTCTCGACTCCGGTCAATTTCGTTTCCACCAACGACATTATCGGCGGTAATTCCGGGTCTCCGGTAATAAACCGGAACGGTGATATCGTCGGGCTGATTTTCGATGGAAACATTGAGAGCCTCGTCGGCCGTTTCGTCTACGACGATACGACAAACCGGGCCGTTTCCGTCCATACCGGCTATATCAGCGAGGCGCTTAGGAAACTCTACGATGCCGGGAAGCTGGCTGACGAGATCGAGGCGGGCAAGCAGGCGTCGGATTGATGATTGGAGTACCAGGCACGAATACTCCTAATCTGGGAAAAAGACTTCCAGACAGGATCAGCATTAGGAGTATTCCGGCTTAGGTGTCTCCGATCACAATCCGAGAACCGCGCCAGAGCGATAATTCGCTCCACTATTCCGAATGCAGACGGTAGATAATGTTGTAGACGTCACCTTGACTCCCACGGAACCCGAAGCGAAAACCTTGCTTGGCCCGGCGTCCCCCGAACCGGCGCCTCCCGGGCCGCCGCTCCAAATCCCCGAACGCCAAAAATGGAATCCGGTGTTGACCGCCCTGGGCGGTCTTTACCTGGTTTCTGCCGCCAGTCACTTGCTCACGCGCCCGGACCTCCTGGGTTGGCTGATGGTTGGTGGGGTCGCGCTCACCGGAATGACCCTGATCGCTTTACGATGGCTCTTCAATCTCAAGAATCTTTCAGCCGGTCGACTCGAATCGATCAGCGCCATTCTGGCCGGCCTGGTCCTTATCAATACGCTTTATCATCTGTACTATCTGTCCGACGCCTTCGAAACCGTCAATCTCGCTCTTCTCGGACTAGGTATTGCGTCGTTTTTTCTCCCCTGCGCGAGGCTGACTCTCGTCCTGGTCTGTACGCTCGCCGTGTGGGTGATTGTGGCCTGGTCGACGGGGACGACGCCCGCGTGGCTGCACTTTGCCTTCGGCCTGTTCGCTGCTTCTGGCTTGCGACTTCACACGGAATTTCGACAAAGCGGGATGAAAGCGGCCTACGCCGCTGCCGAATCCGAAATTACGAAACGCAAGGAAGTCGAGCAAGCGCTTCGAGAGAGCGAGGCAAGGTACGCCCTGGCTGCCGAAGGAAGCAACGATGGACTGTGGGACTGGGATCTGCGTCGCCACAGCGTCTACTTCTCGCCGCGATGGCGCGGGATGATCGGCTTTGAAGGGGAGGAGATCGGGGAACACCCTTCCGAATGGCTCCATCGGGTCCATCCGACCGACCGGCCGAAGGTTCGCAACGCTCTGCTTGAACACATCGAGGCGGGGAGCCCTCATTTTGAAGCGGAGTATCGAATCCTGCATCGGGACGGTAACTATCGGTGGATGTTGTCCCGGGGGCTGGCGGTCCGAGACGCCGACGGGAAAGCATACCGGATTGCCGGATCGCAGACGGACGTCACCGCGCGAAAACTGGCCGAAGAACAACTTCTGCACGACGCCTTCCATGATCACCTGACGGGGCTACCAAACCGCGCCCTCTTCATCGATCGGCTGGAAAGCAACCTGAAGAGACGTTCGAGGTCCTCACAGTATCTGTTTGCGCTTCTGTTCCTCGACCTTGACCGCTTCAAAATCGTCAACGACAGCCTGGGTCATCTCGCCGGAGATTTGCTCCTGAAGATACTGGCCAAGCGCCTTGAGGCTTCCATCCGCTCGGTTGACACAGTCGCCCGTTTCGGTGGCGACGAGTTTGCTGTTCTGCTCAGCGATTTGCGAGAGCCGGGTGACGCCATCGTCGTTGCTGAAAGAATTCAGAAGGGCCTGCAGATCCCCTTCCCCCTGGAGGAACATCAGGTTTTCACGACCGCCAGCATAGGCATCGTTGTGAGCTCTCCAGATTATCAGTACGCGGACGAGATGCTCCGTGATGCCGATACGGCCATGTACCGCGCTAAGATGCGCGGGAAGGGGAGTTACGAGCTGTTTAACGGCGAGATGCTGTGCAACACGCGCGGCGTGCTGCAGATGGAAAACGACCTCAGGAACGCGCTCAGACGAAGAGAGTTCGTCCTGCACTATCAGCCCATAATCTACCTCCAGACCGGGAAGATCGCCGGTTTTGAAGCCTTGATTCGCTGGAATCACCCGGAACGCGGTTTGCTTGCGCCCGGACAGTTCCTGGCGGTGGCCGAGGACGCGGACCTTCTCGTCCCGATCGGCTGGCAGACCTTGGAAGAAGGGTGCGGTCAACTCCAGCGGTGGAGAAAAGGCTACCCGGGGCACAAGAACCTGGGTGTCGCCGTCAATCTCTCGGCCAAGCAGTTCTCGTGCCCCGATCTGGTCGAGAAACTCGACAAGATACTGGCAGAAAGCGGCCTTGATCCCGCGTACCTGAAGCTGGAAATCACCGAAGGAATTGTCATGCAGTCCGTAGATTCTTCTCTCAGGATACTCGGGCAACTTCGGGAGAAGGGCATTCATCTCCATCTCGACGACTTTGGAACCGGTTATTCGGCGTTGAGCTACCTGCATCAGTTCCCGGTGAGTACGCTGAAGACGGACCGATCTTTTATCACCCGGCGAGGGAGCAAGAAGGAAAACCGGGCCGTATTGCAGGCGGTCGTTCAGATGGCCTCCGACCTGGGGATGGATGTGGTTGTCGAAGGGGTCGAGACACCCGAACAGTTTGCCGAGGTTATGGCGATGGACTGCAAGTACGGCCAGGGTTATCTTTTCTCCCGACCGGTCGATCCAGCTACCGCCGAACGCCTCCTCGCCGAAGACAAGGATCTTCGCCCGGCCGCCTGCCTCAAGAACCTGCCGATGTTCGCCGACTACCAGGCGAAGGCCGCCAAGGCGGCGAGTTAGTCGCTGACCCGCTGACCGCTGACCCGCTGAGAAGGTGTGAAAAAATCAAGCGTGGCGACGGGCTTTTATCGTGGCCGGACTCTCCAGAGTCCGGCGCTTGACTTTGGCGCAAATACACACCGCTGACAATCCCCGGGGTTTGTTGACTCTACCCACAACTCCGCCCCCCGTCGTGA
>RPQK01000094.1 GCA_003819755.1 Acidobacteriota bacterium
CGCTCGACAGATCCGACCGAGGTCCCGCCGTACTTCCTGACCACGATCGGGCATGCAGTCATGTTGATACCTCTGCAATCACGGTTCATGGGTCAAACGTTCTGGGTTCAGGGTTCCCGGCTCAACGGCAGGTCACAGAGACGCAAGCGGAGCGTTTTTTGCGGAGCGCGTCGGATGCGAACGGATCGCACAATCTGGTTTGGTGCGAATCGGTTCATGCCCGACGCGCTCCGCAGAAAAAGCGCTCCGCTTGCGGCTCTGTAATCGCGGTGAACCGGAACCTTTGAACCCGGAACGATTAGGGCAAGTGTGCAATAATACGAATGACTTCCGGGGCTGTCAAGCCAATGCTGACGCGAGTTTATGGACCGATTTGAAGATCTGGTGCTAAGCACCATCAGGAGGTACGGCCTGCTGAAAGAGGGACAGGAAGTCCTCGTCGCTGTCTCGGGAGGTCCAGATTCCGTCGCGCTTCTCCTCGCCCTGATGGAATTACGTTCCACCCTCGGCATCCGTGTCCAGGCTGCTCACGTTAACCATGGCCTGCGCGGCCCTGAATCGGACGACGATGAGCTATCCGTGCGGCTATTGTGCGAGGCGGCGGCCGTCCGGCTCCACGTCGGAAAGGTGGAAACCCGGGAAGGGGCGTCCAAGGCACGTCAGAACCTGGAGGACTACGCGAGGAACCGGCGTTACGAATTCCTTTTCCAGGTGGCGGCGGTGGAACAGGCGGCCGTGGCAACTGGTCACAACCTGAACGATCTGAGCGAAACGCTACTGTTGAAACTGTTTCGAGGTGCCGGGCTGTCGGGCCTTTCGGGTGTTTACCCAAGAACCAGGAACCAACTCGGAAACGGAGTGACGATCAACGTGGTGAGGCCACTCCTGCACTCTACCCGGGATGAGATTCTCGACTATCTGGGCCGCCGAGAACAATCATTTCAACACGATTCGAGCAATAAGGATCTGGCTTTTGACCGCAATCTCCTCCGACATCAGTTGATTCCGCTTCTCGAGCAGCGGCTGAATCCGCAGATCACCCGAGTGTTGGGGAGGACTGCCTTGTTGTTCCGGGAGATGGAAGACTATTTGTCGCCTCTCCTTGACCATGCCTACCAGGCTTGCCGGGCTGAAGGAGATGTGCCTTCTCTTCGGCTCCCGCAACTTCTCGGTCAACATCCCTTCGTGCAGAAGGAAATCGTGCGTCGCGCCCTCAGAGAGGTCCGGGGTAACCTGAAGGACGTGTCGACCCGTCACGTGGAAAACGTTCTCAGGCTGGCCCAAATTGAGAGCGGAAGCGAATGCCACCTCGGAAACGGAGTACGGGTCCGTCGCGAGTTTGAGCTTCTGACATTCGGGGGAGAGAAGGCCACTCCGCAATTCGTCTACGAACTCCCCATTCCCGGCGACGTATATATAAGTGAGATTGGTAAGCGAATCGTGGCGCGCCGGTTGCCCGGGAATCCACCGAATGCACGAGCGGGCTGCGACCGGCCCGGCCGGATCCTGCTCGATTTCAGCGGAAGCTGCCTCGCGGTGCGCAACCGGAGAGCGGGAGACCGGTACCGAACCGGGACTCAGATTAAGAAGTTAAAGGAAATTCTTATTGAAAGGAGAATTCCGCGAAGCCGGAGAGACGAGTTGATCGTCCTTGATGACGGAGGACGAATCGTATGGGTCGAGGGCTTGATGCCCGACCCCGATTTTCGGGCGGAGCCCGGTTTGGAGCAGGCGTTGGAAATTGCTGTCGAGCATGAAACTTTCCCCCGATAGAGGCTTCTAAGTGAGAGGGGATACCGTTCACCGTTCCCCGTTCAACGTTCCCTGGACCCGCTAAACCGTTGAACCATCAACTGAAGAACCGAGAACGCTGAACGTTGAACGGTGAAACGTTGAATGGTGAATGACTTAAAGTCGGTAGCGATTTGAGAGTCGTTCCTTTATAATGACACCTACGGGATCGATTCCTCTTACCGTGCTCTGAGACGGCCCGGCGCTGTAGAATCGGTGCCTGTGACTGCGGTGATTGCTCCAAGGGCACCGCAAATCCCTCCTGGTCTGGCGCGGAGGTTTAGTCTTGAATACAACTGCAAAGAACGTATTTCTCTGGATCGTCATTATCGTCGCTGTTGTTGTTTTGTGGAATTTTTTGAGCACAGTCAAGAACGGTAATGTCCAGGAGCTGAGCTATTCGGAATTCACGGCCCTGGTGGATGAAGGGCGGATTAAGAGCAATCCGAACCCTGTGCTGATGACCGGCAACAAGGTTGAGGGAAAAGTTCTTCAGCCGGGCGCCGCCAGCGAAACCCCTTTTCGCGTGCTTATACCGAAAGGCTCGGAAGAAACGATCGCCAATGCCCTCAACGCCAAAGGCGTGAAGGTCAAAGTGGCGGACGACGACCAGGGTTCCTGGATCTACATGATCTTGAGCTCCGGTTTTCCCATCATTCTCTTCGTCGCTTTCTGGATTTTCCTGATGCGCCAAATGCAGGCCGGCGGCAACAAGGCCCTGTCCTTTGGTAAGAGCAGAGCCAAGTTGACGACCAACCAGCAGAAGCGGGTCACTTTTAAGGATGTGGCTGGCGTCGAGGAGGCGAAAGAAGAGCTCCAGGAAATCGTGGAGTTCCTGCGTGAACCTCAGAAATTTCAGAAACTGGGCGGCCGAATCCCGAAAGGCGTGTTGCTGATGGGCCCTCCCGGAACCGGGAAGACTCTTCTGGCTCGGGCTATCGCGGGTGAGGCCAATGTCCCCTTCTTCAGCATCAGCGGCTCGGATTTCGTTGAAATGTTCGTGGGTGTTGGCGCCAGCCGCGTCCGCGATCTGTTTGAACAGGGGAAGAAGAATGCCCCCTGCATCGTTTTTATCGATGAAATAGACGCGGTGGGCAGACATCGCGGCGCCGGACTGGGCGGCGGGCACGATGAGCGAGAGCAGACTCTGAATCAGTTGCTGGTTGAGATGGACGGTTTTGAGTCCAACGAAGGAGTCATCCTGATCGCGGCAACCAACCGACCAGACGTTCTCGATCCCGCTCTGTTGCGGCCGGGGCGGTTTGATCGGCAGGTGGTCGTGACTCTGCCGGATATCAAGGGGCGTGAGGGGATTCTCAAGGTTCATATGCGCCGGATCCCCATGGCGGAGGATGTCGACGTGTCCGTGTTGGCTCGAGGAACTCCGGGATTTTCCGGGGCACAGCTCGCCAACCTTGTCAATGAAGCAGCGCTGAATGCCGCCCGGTTTAACCGGAAGGCCGTCACCATGATGGATTTCGAGGAGGCCAAGGACAAGGTCCTGATGGGCAAGGAACGGAAATCCATGGTGATGAACGAGAAGGAAAAACGCAATACCGCCTATCACGAAGCGGGTCATGCGCTCGTGGCTTACCTGGTCCCGGAGTCCGATCCACTCCACAAGGTCACGATCATCCCGCGCGGCCGGGCCCTGGGCGTCACGATGCAGTTGCCCGAAGAGGACAAGTACAACTACACCAGGGAGTACATGGAAGCGTCTATCGCGATTCTCCTGGCTGGGCGTGCGGCCGAAGAGATTTTCCTCGGGGTTTGTACGACCGGTGCTTCGAACGACCTGGAGCGGGCCACCGAACGAGCCAGAAAGATGGTGTGCGAGTGGGGCATGAGCGATGCCATGGGCCCATTGACCTTCGGGAAGAAGGAAGAGCAGATCTTTCTGGGCAGGGAGATCGCGCAGCATCAGGATTACAGCGAAGACACGGCTGTGAAGATCGATCAGGAAGTGAAGAAGATCGTCCTGGACGGCTATGAGCGGGCTAAGAAAGTGCTGGAGGCTAATCGCGGGGCATTGACCCGGCTGGCCGAGGCCTTGTTGGAGTATGAGAGCCTCGATCTCAGTGCAATTGAGAGAATCATCCACGGCGAGAAATTTGGGGGCGAGCTTCCCGAACCCTCCGTACCGCCCGAGCAGCGGGAGCCCGAGAAGGAAGACGAACGAAAGAAGTTGCCTTCCCTCGTGAAACAGCGCCCCGCGCCGGCATAAAAACGAGTAGGCTCGAACAGAGCCGCAAGCGCAGCCTTTTTGTGGCGGAGCGCGTCGGATGTGTGCCTCGTGCACCGGCAATCTCTGCTGACGGCACGCATCCGACGCGCTCCGCCAAAAAAAGCGCTGCGCTTGCGGCTCTGTTCAAAACGCTGTGTCAGTGCTGTGCCAGTAAAGAACATAAGGCACCAGATTATGAAGAAAGCGTGACCTTGTCCCTTCGAGAATGGAACGCCCTAAGTATGTCTTTCGTCCCCGCGGCAAAATTCTTGGACTAGGCTGCAAGACCCGCATTATGGGAGTGGTCAATATCACTCCCGATTCCTTTTCCGATGGCGGGAGATTCCTCGATACCTCCCGCGCACTTGATCACTGCCATGAGCTCCTCGAGTACGGGGCCGACTTGCTGGACCTTGGCGGCGAATCTTCACGTCCAGGTGCGAAGCCGGTCACGGCGTCCGAGGAACTGGAGCGGGTGGCACCGGTTCTGGAAAGAATTCGGCCGCACACTGCCGCTATCATCTCCATCGACACCTACAAGGCTGAAGTTGCGTTCGAGTGCCTGCGCCTGGGCGCTGACGTGATCAACGACATAACTGCATTGCGTTCCGATCCCAAGTTGGCCGCTTTGGTGAGTGGCCATAGGGCCGGCCTTGTTCTAATGCACATGAGAGGGATGCCGGACACCATGCAGAAGCTGCCGCCCAGCCCGGATATCGTGAAAGAAGTGCACGATGACCTGATGGCGGCCGTTTTGCAGGCCGGCGCCGCCGGTTTGGATACAGACAAGATACTGGTCGATCCGGGCCTCGGCTTCGGGAAGACTTTCGAAGATAATCTCCTTATCCTGAACCGACTGTCATTTCTCTCCGACCTGGGCCCTGTCGTGATAGGGCCCTCCCGGAAGAGCTTCATTGGAAAGATCCTCAACCAGACGGCCGACCGGCGTGTCTGGGGGACGGCTGCCGCTTGTGCCGTTGCGGCGGTGCGGGGGGCTCACATCGTCCGTGTGCATGATGTAGCCGAAGTCAAGGAAGTACTCCAGGTTGCCGATGCCATCCTGAATGAAGGGATGGCCGAATGCTGAAAAGCGCCTGGAGTCTCCTTTCCCGGATGGAGCTTGTCGACCTCCTCGACATCCTCCTGATTGCCACCATCATCTACACCCTTTTGCTGTTGGTGCGTGGGACCCGGGGCTGGTACATCACGGTTGGCATTCTCTCGTTGTTTGCCTCCTATTACGCCGCACATCTCCTGCGTCTGCGAACGCTCGAATGGCTGTTCGACAACTTCTCGGGGTACATCATCTTTGCCGTTATCGTCATCTTCCAGGCCGAGATCCGAAAAGCTCTCGCGGAATTGGGGCGGGGCAACATCATCACCCGCATGAGGCAGAGGCGCCGGCGTGAGAGTTTCGAAGAGATCGTCCTCGCTGCCACCACCCTGTCCAACCGTCGCATCGGCGGCTTGATTGTGTTGGAAGGGACTTTCGGCCTACGGAACTACATTGAGAACGGGATAGAGATCGAAGCGGCCGTGACCTATGACCTTCTGGTCACGATATTCACCCCGAACACACCTCTCCATGACGGTGCAGTGATTATCCAAGGCGAGAGGATTGCCGCCGCCTCCTGTTTTCTGCCGCTGACCCTGGACCCGCTTCTGAGCAGCGAGCTCGGCACCCGGCATCGAGCCGCGATCGGGATCACCGAGGAAACCGATGCATTGGCCCTGGTTGTTTCCGAGGAGACGGGGATCATTTCCGCAGTTTCCGGAGGAAAGATGACGCGGAAACTGGACGGTCCCGGCCTTCTGAATTATCTGCGGCAAGCCGAAAAAGACCGAGGAAAAGGTTTTTTTGAGAGGACCCGAAGAAGAACTGAGGGCCCGCGTCGACAGGAGGTCATGTGAGTTTCCTGCGTGATGTCTTCCTGTCGAACCTGGGACTGAAAGCCCTTTCGCTGGTTCTGGCGTTCCTTTTCTGGATGCAGATAGCCGGGCGGGAGCGAGTCCAAAGGATCATCTCGGCCCCGATCGTTTTCGAGAATGTGCCTGAGAACCTGGAGATCACAGGGGATTTCCCCACGCAGGTCGAGGTCGTCATTCGATCGGAGCGACCCGGAGGACAGGTCGCAGCGAATGATCTGCTCGTTATTGTCGACCTCGGTGCTTCTAAGCCGGGGGTGCAGACGATCCCGCTGAGCGGGAAAAACGTTAAGAACAAGCCGCTTGGGGTCGATATTGTTAATCTCCTAACATCTCGCATTCGTATCGTTCTCGAGCAGGTGGAGCAGCGGTCGGTCGACGTTGAAGCGCAGGTGATCGGCCGTCCCGCGCCCGGTTACCGGATGGCGGCGGTCACCATCGACCCGGGTAGCATGACCGTCATTGGACCGCAAACACGGATTCGCAGAATCTCTCGCGTTTTGACCGAACCCGTCAGCATCGAAGGGACCTCCACTACGGTCCGCCGGGATGTCTACCTCCACCTTCCGGACCCGCCCGTCAGGTTGGCTGGATCGCAGGTTGTCATGGTAACTGTGACCATTGTCGCTGATAAGCCGCAGCCGGCGCCACGGCGGCGATGAAGGGGAGTCCTCGAAACGTTGGGTAAGGCTGAGCCCGGACTACTGTGCGCCCGGGAGAATCCCCCCGGCTGGCGGACGCCGGAAATCAATGATAGGTTTTAAGGATGGGCAGACTGTTCGGAACCGATGGAATTCGTGCAGTCGCCGGCGAGTATCCGCTGGATCCGTCCACGCTCTTTAAGTTGGGTCTGGCCCTGGTTCGGTTGGGGCTTCAGAAGATAGTCATCGGGCGGGATACACGGGCTAGCGGTGTCTGGATCGAGCGAGTCCTGGAGCGGGCCATTCGGGCGGAGGGAGGCCTACCCGACCTGGTTGGTGTTATCAGCACCCCGGGCGTCTCTTTCCTGTCCTGCTCCCAGCCTTTTGACGCCGGATTGGTCGTTTCTGCTTCGCATAATCCTTACCACGATAACGGGATCAAGATCTTCTCGCACGACGGGACCAAACTCTCCGACCAGAAGGAGGACGAGATCGAGCTGACCCTGATGGACGACACGGAGATCTATCGGATGCCGGCGGAAACCTTCCAGGACTGGGAAGACGAATTGAGAGACTTCGAGGATGCGCAGGTCAGCCGTTACGTGGAATCCCTGAAGTCGGCGCCGGGTAGGGCACTTAGCGGTCTAAAGGTCGTCCTCGACTGTGCAAATGGGGCCGCGTTTCACGTAGCTCCACGCGTGTTTAGCGAGCTGGGAGCCGAAGTCATCCCCATCAATCTCACGCCCGATGGGCACAACATTAATCTGAACTGCGGGGCGCTCCACCCCGAGGCCATGATGAGGGAGACCCGGGAGCGAGGCGCATCCTTTGGCGTCGCCTTTGATGGCGACTGCGACCGGGCGATTTTCAGCGATCAAGAAGGCTGCCTCGTCGATGGCGATCACGTGTTGTTTATGCTGGCCCGCTATTTCAAACAGCGAGGCTCGCTGCAATCTGAATGCGTGGTGACCACGGTCATGGCAAATATCGGGCTCGAGATCGCTCTCCGGCAAATCGGTTTGAGTATGGTTCGCACGAAGGTCGGCGACCGATATGTGCTCGAGGAAATGCTTCGCTCCGGGCACAGCCTCGGTGGCGAGCAGTCGGGTCACGTGATTATTCGGCAGCACGCCGTGACAGGCGATGGCCTACTGACCGCTTTGAAGATATCCGAGATGTTATTGGAGGAGGGCAGGCCCCTAAGCGAGTTCCGCAAGGAACTTCGAAAGTTCCCTCAGGTGCTTCTGGGTTTGCGAGTGAGGGAAAAGAAGGACTTCTCGGCGATTGAATCGATTGCTTCCCAGATCCGGGAAGCCGAGGACCGGCTGCGGGACAGAGGCCGCGTTCTTGTGCGATACTCGGGAACCGAGCCGCTGATCAGGATTATGGTCGAAGGTGAAAACCAGGAAGAGATAACGCGCTGCGCCGAGGCAATTGCCGCGAGCTTTCGAGAGGAACTGGGGGCCTGAAAAGAAGAAGGATGAAGGATGAAGGATGAAGGATGAAGGATGAAAGAGAAGGATGAAGGATGAAGAAGGATGAAGGATGAAGGATGAAGGGAGAGTCAGCGGCGGGCTTTTCCCTTCATCCTTCATCCTTCATCCTTCATCCTCTCCTTCATCCTTTCCTTTTGTGTTGCACGATATGAGCTTTCTCTCCACTCGTTCCAAAATCCGAACACGGCTGCAACTCAAGGAGCACCTCGAGCATCTTCGATCAGAGGGGAAGAGAATCGTCTTCACGAACGGCTGCTTCGATCTGCTCCACCCCGGTCATATTCGTTATCTTGAAAAGGCGCGGGCTGAAGGCGATGCGCTTGTTGTGGCTCTGAATAGCGACGCCTCGGTGCGGCGGATAAAAGGGCCGGAGAGGCCCATCCAGAGCGAAACGGAACGGTCGGAGGTTATGGCTGCCCTCGAGTGCGTCGATTTCGTGACTCTGTTCGACGAGCCGACGCCCTACGAGATCATCGAGGACCTTTTACCGGATGTCCTGGTAAAAGGGGGCGATTGGACCGTCGACCGGATTGTCGGCCGGGAAACGGTCGAGGCTCACGGCGGAAAGGTTATTTCGATACCGTTTGAAACGGGACAATCCACCAGCAATATCATCGAGCGCATTAAGGCATCGATGCAGCGAACCGTCTGAAAGAGGGATCGGTGCTTCCGGCTATTGAGCTTCAGACGGGTTTCATTAAAGGGCTCCACCAGGCGGACACGGCTTTCGTGTTCTCCCGTCAGTATCTGTCTCGTCAGGGCTGCTTCGTGTGGCTCTGCCGAACCAACCGGGAGGCGGAGAGAGTCGCGGAAGATCTGTCCTTTTTTCTTCCGGCTGACCAAAAAGACCGCGTGATCGTGGTTCCGGGAGCGGAAACAGACCCGTATCGCGGGCTATCGCCTCACCCCGAGATCCTGGAGAAGCGTGCGGCGGCGCTCTCGCAGATTCTGCGAGGCTTCCAAGGATTTGTCGTGACGAGCCTTTCGGCGCTCCTCACCCGCATGCCCTCTCCCTCCGATTTCCTCAATAATTGTATTCGGCTTGAGGTAGGCGGCTTCATTCCGATGAACCATCTCCTCACCCGGCTCCGTCAGCTCGGCTACGTTCGGGAAGATCCGGTTACCGAGCTGGGCGAGTACTCGTGGCGAGGCGGTATTGTCGATGTCTTCTCCCCATCGTCGGCTCTGCCTGTCCGAATTGAGTTCTTCGGTGATGAGATCGAGTCAATTCGCACCTTCGATCCCGGGACTCAGCGGTCCACCGGGCTGGTGCCTCAGATTGACGTCGTTCCGATGCGCGAGTGGTCGGTGACTGAGCGTGAGATCTTCGCCTGGCAGGAGAAGGCACCGGAATTCTGGAACGAGGTGCGGTTTGCCGACAGCCTGGGAGAGAAACTACAATTCACCGAGAACCTCGAGCTATTTAACGGCTTCGAGTACCTTTTTCCGCTGGTCGTCAACAACAATTACAGCCTTCTCGATTACCTCGCGCAGAACAGCCCTTCACCGTCGGTGATCCTGCCTTCCCCTGACGAGTTCCTGAAAGAATGGAAGGACCTGATCGCGGGTTTCGAGACGGATTACGAAGACCGCCAAGTGGTCGGAGACCTCGCCCTCCCGCCAGATCGATTGTTTTTCTCGACCGCCTGGTTTGAGCAGCAGCTCGCCAATCGGCCGGTCTACCGGGTCAACTCTCTGATGGATTATCAGGCCGATGCTCCGGGCCTGGACTTCCACCTCGAACGGAAATATCACGGTCGGGTTCAGGAACTGCTTTCGGATGTGAGCCGCTGGCGCGACAGGGGAGATCGGATTGTCTTCGTCCTCAGCTCCAAAGGACTGGCTGAACGCCTGGTGGACATTCTCGCAGAGTACGAAATCTCGGTCGACTTCTGTGAAGGCGATTTGGGTGAATGCCTGCAACGGCCTCTGTCCGTGATGCAGGGGAAGGTCTCCGAGGGATTTTCGTCCGAGGCGCTGAGGCTTCACGTCCTGACGCAGGACAACGTCTTTGAGGAAAGCGAACTGAGGCCTGCCGCGCGCAGAGCGCCCCAAGGCGAGGTTCCTTCCGCCTTTCTCTCTGACTTCCGAGATCTGAGAGTCGGTGACTACGTCGTCCATGTTGACCACGGACTCGGGGTCTTCCGCGGGCTGAAACGAATAGGCGTAGGCGATAACCTCCGGGAATTCGTGGAACTGGTCTACAGGGACGAAGCCAAACTGTACGTTCCCGTAGATCGGCTGGACCTCATACAGAAATACACAGGTGCCGGGGAGGCCTCGCCGAGCTTGGATCGGCTGGGTGGGACTTCCTGGGAAAAGACCAAGTCGCGGGTCAAGAGCTCGATGCAGTCCCTGGCCGAAGACCTGCTCAAGCTGTACGCCCGCCGGGAAATCGCCGAGGGACACGCCTTCCCGCCTGATGACGCTCTCGTGAAGGAGTTCGACGAGGCGTTTGAGTTCGAAGAGACACCGGATCAGCACGCGGCCATTCAGGATGTGAAGCGGGACATGGAGTCCGCTCGGCCCATGGATCGGCTGGTTTGCGGCGACGTCGGCTACGGCAAGACCGAAGTGGGAATGAGGGCCGCTTTCAAAGCGGTGAACGACGGCAAGCAGGTGGGCGTTCTGGCCCCCACCACGGTTCTGGCTTTTCAGCACTACTCCACCTTCAGGCAGCGGTTGAACGCTTTCCCGGTGCGGATAGAAATGATCAGCCGCTTTCGGAGCCGGCAGGAAATCCAACAGGTGCTTCGCGATACCGCGCTTGGTCTGGTCGATATCCTGATCGGCACGCACCGGCTGCTGTCGAAGGACGTAAAGTTCCGAGACCTCGGCCTCCTGGTGATCGACGAGGAACAGCGGTTCGGCGTCGGTCAGAAGGAGCGCCTCAAACAGCTGAAGACGAAAGTGGATGTGGTCACGCTGTCCGCTACCCCGATCCCCCGGACGCTGAACATGTCTTTGATCGGGCTCCGGGATCTCTCGATCATCGAGACGCCACCCAAGGACCGCCTGGCCATCCAGACGGTCGTGGTGAAGTTCAGCCGGAACATAATCCGCAGCGCTATAGATCTGGAGTTGAAGCGGCAGGGGCAGGTTCTTTTCCTGCACAACTCTATCGAAACCATCTACTCGATTGCCGGCATGGTGCAGGAAATCGTGCCCGAGGCGCGGGTGGCCGTTGGTCACGGGCAGATGCGCGAAACTCAGCTGGAAGAAGTCATGCTGAATTTCGTGAATTACAAATACGATGTCCTGGTTTCGACGACGATCATCGAGAACGGGCTCGACATCCCACGTGCCAATACCCTCATCGTGAATCAAGCCGACCGGTTCGGGCTGGCGCAACTGTATCAGCTTCGTGGCCGGGTCGGGCGGTCGAATCGCCGGGCCTATGCCTACCTGCTCATCCCGTCGGAAGAGACCCTGACGAGCGACGCGCGAAAGCGACTGGCGGCGATAAAAGAGTTCAGCGACCTGGGAGCCGGTTTTCGCATCGCCGCTTTGGATCTGGAGATCCGGGGTGCGGGAAATCTCCTGGGGGGTGAGCAGCACGGGCATATCAGTGCAGTCGGTTTTGACCTCTATGTGAAGCTTCTGGAGCAAACGATAAGGGAACTGAAGGGCGAGCCCGTTGTCGAAGAGGTACAAACGACCGTCGATCTTGGCTTCGATATCCAGATACCTGAACACTATATCCCTGATGCCAATCTAAGATTGTGGCTGTACAAGCGGGTGTCGTCTGTTCGGGATGAGCGGGGGATCAAGAACCTGATGGAAGAAGTTGTGGATCGCTTCGGCAAGTATCCAAGGGCAGTCGTCAACCTCTTCGAGTATGCCGGCTTGCGGTGGCAGGCGCAGCAACTCCGAATCCTGTCGCTCGATCGCCGTCATGACCGTGTCCTGATCAAGTTTCGCGATGATACCCCGATATCTCCCGAGCGCCTGGTGCAGTTCATGCGTCGCGAATCCCGCCTGTGCCTGAGCCCGGAGGGAGTGCTGTCGCTCAAGGTTCCGCCCGGCCGCTCGTCGGAGATTTTTCAAATCCTGCGGGAAGTGATGGGCGAAATCGCTATGCTACAATAAGCGGTTCAAGGGTTGAGGGTGATGGCCCTGCAAATGGCCGAAAGCGCACCCGAGAACCAGCGCATGTATGGCGTTACCAAAGCAGCGAGTCAGCGTATTGGCCGGAACTTTGATTCTGCTCTTCCTTGCCGGCACACCAGCTTCGTGCCGGAGGGCGACCACGGAGCCGGCTGCTGATCAGGCGAGGGCTCCCAAGGATCCGGTGATTGCCGTTGTAAATGGCCGGGAGATCCTGAAGTCGGCTTTTGCCACGTTCCTACGGCTGCGCGAGATTGAATTACAGGATAACCTCGTACCCGTGCCTGAAAAGGAGATTTTTCGCGAGTTCATCGTCGATCAGTTGCTGACCGAGGCCGCCAACAAAGCCGGAGTCAAGGTGAGCGACCAAGAGGTGACCGAACGCTTCGGGTCTTTGGTCAATGAGGGCGACGCCAGTCGGGCGGAGCACTTAAACGATTTCCGTAATCTGCTGCGTATTCAGAAATTCGTCCGGCAGAACCTCGTTGGTTCACCCAAGATAGAAGCAGTCGAAATGGAGAAGTACTACAACGACAATCGAGGCGAGTTCGTGGTGGACGACGAAGTTCACGTCCTGGAAATCCTCGTCTCCAGTCAGCAGGCAGCCATTGAACTGCGTAAAAAGCTCCGGCCGGGCGACTTCCGTACGTTCCGGCGGATCGCGAAAGAGCATTCCACGGGACTCACCGCTGATCGGTCGGGAGACCTCGGCGTTTTCGAAACCGGCGAGTTGCCGGAGGAGTTCGAAAAAGTAATCTTCCGGCTCAAGCCCGGACAAATCAGCCCCGTTTTTGCGAGCGAGCATGGGTATCACATCTTCATGGTCGAAGAGCTCATTCCGAGACATACCCAGGCTTTCCATGAAGTACAAAAAGAAATTTACGAGAAGATGCTGGCCCACATTGAGCGCGATGAACTGGACAAGTACGTCGAGGAATTGCTCAAGCGGGCATCAATAGAAGTATTGGATCCGAATCTTCAGTTTGATTGGAGGAAAAGTGATGCGAAAGGCGACCAGCCGGAGACAAACGCGCAGGGGAGTTGAGAACCGCGCTTGGCGTGCGGTCTCCAACCCCGGTGTCCGTCTCCTGCAACTATCTGCTGCGGCGGTTCTTCTGCTCACCGCAGCGACTCCCGCGACCCACGGTGCCAGTGTGAGTGCGCGGGGGAGTGAGGTCTCCGCTCAGGCCCAAACCGAGTCGAAGAGTCAGAACCCAGCTCGGCCTCCGGCGCCGGCCCCGCAACCGCAACGGCAGCAGAACCAGACTCCCGCACCTAACTCGACGGACAACGTCAAGGTTCTGGATGAAATCGTTGCCAAGGTCAACAACGAGATCATTACGCTCACTGACTTCAACAGAGAGATGCAGAGCGTTCGCACTCAGCTTGCCGAGGAAATTCGAGATCCGCAGGCTCTGAACCAGGAAATGGAGAAGCGCAAGGGAATGCTGCTGCGGTTGATGATCGAAAACAAGATGATGATCCAAAAGGCCGAGGAGTTGGGAATAACGGCCAACATGGACGTCGAAGTAGCAGCGACTCTCGAGGAAATTCGCAAAGAAAACGGGATCCCGAGCATGGAGGTCTTCGAGCAGCTTCTTCAACAGCGCGGCTCCTCAATTGACCAGCACCGAGCCACGATCAAACAACGCATGATCGTTCAAACCTTGATCCAACAGTTTGTCTATAGCAAGCTGACACTGCTCACTCCCGAGATCGAGGCCTATTACAAGCAGAATATCCATCGATTCTCCGAGCCGGCCGAGGTGGAACTGGCGGAGATCCTGTTTCTTATTGAGGGTAAAGACAAGGCCCAGGTGCGGCTGAGGGCCGAGGAGGTCTTGGCTCGGCTGAAAGGCGGGGCGGTTTTCGAGGATGAAGCGAAAAAGAGCTCCGAGGGACCCACAGCTTCCCGGGGAGGAAACATCGGAGCCTTCAAGAAAGGATCGATGGCCCCTGGTTTGGAAGCTGTCGTCTTTGATATGAAAGCCGGCGACATCAGCAACGTGATCGAAACCGACTACGGTTTTCAGATCGTGAAGTTGATGAACAAGAAGGAAAACCAGGTCAAACCGTTGACCGAAGTCCGGCCGATTATCATGAATGAGCTTTACCAGAAGAAGGCCGAGCCCGAGGTCAAGGAGTTCTTGGAGGATCTCCGGTCACAGAGCTACATCTACGTCGCGCCGGACTACAAGAAGGACTACGATCTGAGCGAGCAGACGCAGGCAGCCAAGTAGGAAAGGA